>JAQGHW010000308.1 GCA_028291505.1 Rhodopila sp.
GCCCTGTCCGCCATCGTACCAGCGACGATGCATGCCGAGCATTCCCTGCAAAAACATCGGCAGGAAAATTACGTTCATGCAGATGAGCGACGGCCAGAAATGCACTTTGCCCCAGAACTCCGGGTACTGATGGCCCGACATTTTGCCGATCCAGTAGTAGAACCCGGCGAAGATGGAGAACACCGCGCCCAGCGACAGCACGTAGTGGAAGTGCGCGATGACGTAGTAGGTGTTGTGGACCGCCTCGTCGATGCCGGCGTTCGCCAGCACCACCCCGGTAACACCGCCGATGGTAAACAGGAAGAGGAAGCCGATCGCCCACAGCATGGGTGTCTTCAGGTCGACGGAACCACCCCACATCGTCGCGATCCAGGAGAAGATCTTGATGCCGGTTGGCACCGCGATCACCAGCGTCGCGCCCATGAAGTAGGCTCGGGTGTCGACGTCGATGCCAGACAGGTACATGTGGTGCGCCCACACGACAAAGCCGACCACGCCGATGCCGACCATCGCGTACACCATGCCCAGGTATCCAAAGATCGGCTTTTTGCTGAACGTCGAGATCACGTGGCTGATGATCCCGAAGCCCGGCAGGATCATGATGTAAACCTCCGGGTGACCGAAGAACCAGAACAGGTGTTGGAACAGCACCGGATCGCCACCACCCGTTGGATCAAAGAACGCGGTGCCGAAATTGCGGTCGCAAATCAGCATGGTGATCGCACCGGCCAGCACGGGAACCGCCAGCACCAGCAGGAACGCGGTCACCAGTTCCGACCAGATGAACAACGGCATCTTGTGCAGGGTCATGCCCGGCGCACGCATGTTGAAGATGGTGACGATAAAGTTCATCGCCCCAAGCAGCGAACTGGCACCGGCCAGATGCAATGCGAACAGCGTGCAATCCATGCCCATGCCCGATTCGTAGGTCGAGTTCGACAACGGCGGGTACAGCGTCCAGCCGGAGCCGGATTCGCCCATGAAAAGCCCAATGCAGATCAGCACGAAAGCCGGTGGCAGCAGCCAGAAGCTGATGTTGTTCAACCGCGGGAATGCCATGTCCGGCGCACCGATCATCAGCGGAATGAACCAGTTGCCGAAACCACCAATCAGCGCGGGCATGACCGAAAAGAAGATCATCAGCAGCCCATGGCTGGTGATGATGGTATTCCACTCCTGGCCTTCGGTGACAATGTGGTTGTTCGGGAATTGCAACTGAGCCCGCATGATCTCCGACAGGATACCGCCGAGCGTGCCGCCGATGGCGGCGAACAGCAGATACAGCGTGCCAATGTCTTTGTGATTAGTGCTGAACAGCCAGCGCGTTACGAACGCTGGCTTGTGGTCGTGCCCATGATTGCCGTGGACGTGGTCATCCGCATGGGCGGGGGAATGCGTGTCGGAAGTCGCAGCCATCATATCTCTCCACTGATGCGCCGGCGGCTAAACCAGCACCCGTTGCCGCTGAGACAGTCTGTAACCAAGTTCACTTGGACGCGATTTTCGGAAATTGTCCCGCCGAGGCGGATTTTTTCGTCGCTTCGACCCAGGTCTTGAAGTCTGCTTCCGAGACCGCCCTTACGGCGATCGGCATCCGGCTGTGATCCTGGCCGCAGATCTGGTTGCACTCGCCGTAGAACGTGCCGATCTGGTCGGCCTCCATCCAGGTCTCGATGGTCCGGCCCGGGATCGCATAGCGCTGCACGCCGATGGACGGGACGAAGAAGCTGTGGATCACGTCGGTGCTGTTGGTCAGGATGCGGATTTTCTTGTTGACCGGAATCACCAGTTGGTTGTCGACGGCCAGCAAACGAAGCTGCCCGGGCTTCAAATCCTCATCGTGGATGTACCGGCTCTCGATATCGAGGTTACCCTGGTCGGGATACGTGTACTCCCAGTACCACTGATGGGCGGTGACCTTGATGGTCATGTCAGGGTCCGGCGTCCGATCCTGGTAGTAGATCAGCCGGAACGACGGAATGGCGATGATCACTAGGATCAACACCGGAATGACCGTCCACGCGATCTCCAAGACAGTATTGTGGCTGGTCTGGCTCGGTATCGGATTCCGTTTCACATTATAGCGGTACATCACCCACAGCAGCAGACCGCCCACGAACAAGGTAATCACGGTAATGATCACCAGCACCAGATTATGCAGTTCGATCACCCGATCCTTGATCGGACCAAACGAGCGCTGCATGCCGATTTCCCACGGACGGGGCGCCCCGACCACGCCTTGAGCCCACACGCAGGGCGTTGCCGAAAGGCTGAGGACAAACCCAGCCGTGACCGCCAGGAGCCACTTTACAATGCGCATCGATTGACCATCCCAACTCGCTCGCAGGTCACCAACCAAAGTTCGATACCACAGCTCGATACCCGGTGAAGCCCCTCTGCCGTTCGCCTACCGGACGCCAGGGACAAGATCAAGATCCCAGCAAGCAAGCTGCCCCGGTTTCGATACGATGTTTCGGCGGAAGCCGGTTAAATGCGGGCGATCTCCGAGCACCGCGACCGGTGTCTCGGGACGATGGCTCAACCGTCTGCGCCCGACCGCCCTAAACGCGCAGGCGAATCAGGGTGAAAATCCCGAACCGGGACACCGATTCCGCTTCGATCCGCGCCACGTCTTCGGTGGAAAAGATGCGGTCCATGGCAAAATCGGGATGCCAGCCAAGCGCACGTGAGGCTGGCGCCATCGCCCGCTCCAGCCACCATCTTGGGCCTTTGGCCGCCGCGAAGTGGTTGACCAGCAATACGTCGCCTCCGGGGCGCACCAAACGCCGCATTTCAGCCAGCAGTCGCCGCGGATTAGGCACGACTGACGCAACGAACATCCCAACGGCGATGTCGAAAGACGCATCTTCGAAGGAGGTAGCTTCGGCATCCATCTCATGCAGAGCCCGTACATTCGTCAACGCGTCCTTGCGGGTTCGCTCGCGCGCCTTGCGCAGCATCTCCTTCGACAGGTCGATGCCGGTGATCCGCTTGTCCGCGTTATAATGCGGCAGGGCCAGACCAGTGCCAACGCCGACTTCCAGGACATCTTTGCCCGGCAGGCGGTTGACAAGGGCAACGGCCCGCAGCCTTCCCTTCGACGAGATGCCGCCGAACACGGTATCGTAGACGCCTGCCCACCGCCGATACGCTTCGACGATTGATGCCTGATCCAGCGCCGCGACTGGGACGAGCCGCCCGGCACCAGCCGACGGATTCTGTTTTTGTAGAGCTTGATTCATCAGGCGCTAGGCATCCTTTCGCCAACCACCAAAGCACGGGGGCCATCCGCGATATTAACGCCCACGCGGTTATTAAGGACGCCTTAGATTACGAGGAGTTGTCGCGCAAGCCGACATCGCCGCAGATTACACTATGCCACGCTATTAAACTCAATGCGTTGCCGACGGTTCACGGTTTGCGGCGGCGGCTTGCACGCCGGGACCCGCCAGCGACCCGCTAGGTTTGGACGCACCCTCCTCCATGGAGGCGTCCTCAGGCTCCGCCATGTTCTTCTTGAAGGATTTGATGCCCTTGGCGAAGTCGCCCATCAAGCCGCTGATCTTGTTGCCGCCACCAAACAGCACAAGGATCACGGCCAGCACGATCAACCAGTGCCAGATGCTGAAGCTACCCATACGTCCTCCACAACCGCTGTGATGGTCGAAGGTCCCCGGTCAACATAGTTCGAGCCGATGGGGACGAAAACTCGGCCATGCATCGGCTGACATGGCGCGAGTCGCGAGTTGATGCAAGCACCGTTTATCAGCTTGACCTGTCACACCACCGGACGGCCCGACCGATGATAGGGATGGCCCTGTCGGATCGCCTGCGCCCGATACAATTGTTCGGCAAGCATGGCGCGAACCAGAAAATGCGGCCACGTCATCGCGCCCAACGAAAGCACTTGGTCCGCACGGCGGATGACCGAGATGTCCAACCCCTCGGCACCACCGATCAGGAAGCATATCGCCCGTGATCGGCCCGACCAATCATCCAGCCGCTCGCGGAACGCCTCACTGTCCAACACGTCGCCTCCCAGGTCGAGCGGCACGACAAATGCCCTACTGGGCAAGGCACCCAGCAACGCTGCCGCTTCCTTTTGTTTGACGACCAAAGGGCCGCCGTGCGCTTCTGGGATTTCGACGACCATCAACCGTGGCCGCAGCCGCACGTTGTACCGCTCGAAAAGCTCGGCTTCGGGACCACCGCGTAACCTTCCAACGGCGATGAGATGCATGGCTCGGATGCTACTTTCGCGGGCAGATCCAGTCTTGCAGAGCGGTCGCGGCAAGCGCTAAACACTGCGTCCCGATGAGACGGGCGCGTAGCTCAGCGGGAGAGCACCTCCCTGACACGGAGGGGGTCACAGGTTCAATCCCTGTCGCGCCCACCATCTGTGCAGCGTCGGGACGAATTTCAATCCGCCTCGGCGCCCATTTTCGCCGCCAGTGCGGGCATCCGCGACCGGCGCGGCGATAGCCAATGCTGCAGTTGATCCAGATATAGGTAGATCACCGGCGTCGTATACAACGTCAGGATCTGGCTGAGCGCCAACCCGCCGACCATGGCGAAGCCGAGCGGCCGGCGAAGTTCCGATCCGGCGCCCGAGCCCAGCATCAGCGGAATTCCAGCCAGCATCGCGGCCATGGTTGTCATGAAAATGGGACGAAACCTCAGCAAACAGGCCTGCCGGATCGCGGCGAGCGGCGCGGCGCCATCCCGGCGTTCCGCATTGATGGCGAAATCGACCATCATGATGCCGTTCTTCTTCACGATGCCGATCAGCAGGATGATCCCGATCAGCGCGATGACGGTCAGTTCGTAGTGGAAGATCATCAACATCAGTAGCGCTCCCACGCCAGCCGACGGCAGGGTCGAGAGAATGGTCAGCGGCAGGATGTAGCTCTCATACAGGATGCCCAGGATAATATAGACCGTGATCAGTGCCGCGGCGACCAGGTACGGCTGGCTGGACAATGAGGACTGGAACGCCTGCGCCGTCCCCTGGAAGGACGCTTGCAACGTGATCGGCGTTCCCATGTCCCGCATCGCCGCGTTGACGGCATCGACCGCCTGTCCGAGCGCCGCACCCTGCGCCAGATTGAAGGAGATCGTCACCGCCGGGAACTGGCTTTGGTGGCTGATGGACAACGGTTGAACCGGCGCCGTGGACCACTTGGCGAAGGACGCCATCTGCACCGACTGGCCGGTGTTCGAATGGACATAGAGCTTGTTTAGCGTGTCGACGTCGGACGCCTGGCCCGGCATCACCTCCAAAATCAAATGATATGAGTTGACCTGGCTGAAGTACTGGGTAATCTGCCGCTGGCCAAACGCATCGTAGATCGTGTCGTCGATCACCTGCGGCTGTACGCCAAACCGCGCGGCCTTGTCGCGGTCGATTGTCAGGGTGACGGTTGTGCCACTGGTCTGTTGATCGCTGGTGACGTCGCGCAGTATGGGAAGGGTTTGCAGCTTCACCAGCACCTTTGGCGCCCAGCCGAACAGTTCGTCGAAATCGGCATCCTGCAGGGTGTACTGGAACTCAGTCTTGGTCGGGCGTCCACCTACCCGGATATCCTGCGCCGCCTGTAGAAACGCCAGCCCACCTGAGACGGCCGCGAATTTAGGACGCAGCCGAGCGATAAATTGTTGGGCGGTTCCCCCAACGCGCTCATTCCACGGCTTCAGCGCGATGTAGATTTGCCCGTTATTGCCCGTTCGCCCGCCTACTCCGGCGCCGACATTGGCTCCATAGGCCGCGGTATCCGGATCGGCGGCAACGATATCATTCAATTTCTGCTGAATATCCGACATCTGGCGGAAAGAGATATCCTGCGACCCCTCGGTGACGCCGAACACCACCCCGGTATCCTGCGCCGGGAAGAATCCCTTGGGGATGATGATGTACAGGTAAATCGTGGTGCCCATCGTCGCGAAGAAGATGATTAACGTGATGAAGCGGAACTTCAGGGCGATGTCCAAGGTGCGGCGATAGCCGCCGATCAGAGATTCGAAAAAGCCCTCGATCACCCGGTAGGCCCAGTTGTGTTGTCCGGTGTGGTGCTTGAGGAAGCGGGAGCACATCATCGGCGTCAAGGTCAGCGAGATAAACGCCGACAGCATCACCGCGATGGTAATGGTCATCGCGAACTCCCGGAACAAGCGCCCGACGATCCCGCCCATCAGCAGCAATGGAATGAAAACGGCGATCAGCGAGAAGCTGATCGACACAATGGTGAAGCCGATTTCGGAGGCGCCCTTCAGGGCGGCCTCCATCGGGTCCATGCCATTTTCGATGTGGCGAAAGATGTTTTCCAGCATGACGATCGCGTCGTCCACGACAAACCCGACTGCGATGGTGAGAGCCATCAGCGACAGATTGTCGACACTGTAACCGAACAGGTACATCGCCGCGAACGTGCAGATCAGGGCCACGGGCACAGTAACGGATGGGATGATGGTCGCCCAGAAGCTGCGCAAGAACAGGAAGATGACCGTCACCACCAGGCAGATAGACAGGACCAGGGTGAATTGCACGTCCGCCACCGACGCCCGGATCGTCAGCGTCCGGTCCATGACGACGTTGACGCGGATGGACGGTGGGATCGATGCCTCCAAGTGCGGAAGCGCGGCTTTGATGTGATCGACGGTATCGATCACATTGGCGCCTGGCTGTTTAAAGATGACCAGCAGGATTCCCTTTTTGCCGGTCTGCCAGGCGGCCAGAAGCTTGTTCTCCGGCCCGTCGATCGCACGGCCGATATCGCGCACCCGCACCGGTGCGCCGTTGCGCCAGGCCAATATCACGTCGTCATACTGGCTCGCCTTGGTAAGCTGGTCGTTGTCGTAGACAGCAAACGACTGACGTTCGGTATCGATGGTGCCTTTCGGCGAATTCACCGTGGCGTTGACCAGTACGCCGCGCACGTCCTCCAGGGTCATGCCCATCGCGGCCAGCTTGGCCGGATCGACCTGCACCCGGACCGCACGTTTCTGCTCGCCGCCGATCAGCACCTGAGACACGCCGGCGATCTGTGACAACTGCTGCGACAGCACGACGTCGGCGTAGTCGTCCACGGTGATCAGCGGCAACTCGTCCGATTGAACCGAGAGGATCATGATCGGTGAGTCGGAAGGGTTGACCTTGCGATAGGTGGGATTGGAAGGAAGATTCTTTGGCAACTGGCCGCTGGCGGCATTGATCGCCGCCTGCACGTCGCCGGCCGCGGCATCGATATCCCGTTCCAGATCAAACTGCAGGATGATCTGCGACTGGCCCAGGACGCTGACCGAGGTGAGCTGCGCCATGCCCGGTATTTGCGCGAATTGCTTTTCCAGTGGCTGCGCCACCGTGCTGGCCATGGTTTCCGGGCTGGCGCCGGGATAGCTGGCGGTAACCGAAATCGTCGGGAACTCGACGCGCGGCAACGGCGCCACCGGTAGAAATGGATAGGCGGCGAGGCCGACCAAGACCAACGCTGCCGTCAGCAGTGACGTCGCGACAGGGCGGCGGATGAACGGGGTGGAAATGCTCATTTGGCGGGCTCTCCCCCCTCGTTGCGATTAACTGCCGGACTTACTGACGACGGCCGGCACGGCCTGGGCTTCCCGCACGCTGACATGCGCCCCGGCCTGCAATCGGGATTGACCTGTGGCGACGACGACCGCGCCCTCGGTGACGCCACTGGAAATGACATAGATGTCCCCTTCCTGCCGCGCGACCGTGATCGGCTGCACCGAAACGGTGTCATTCTGGCCGACCTGATAGATGTAAAGGCCGTCCGGGCCATGCTGGACCGACGTCGCGGAGACAGTGACGACATTGGCCTGGGTTCCCAGCAGCAGGCTGGCGTTCACGAACTGGCCCGGCCAAAGCGTGTGATGCGCATTGGCAAACGTCGCCTTCAGCTTGATGGTGCCGGTCGTGGCGTCGATGGTGTTGTCTGGCGTCAGCAAAACCCCACGATCCAATTCGGTCGTGGCGTCGCTGGCATAGACAACGACATCGAGAGGGTGCTTTTCCATGGCCTGCATGATGGCGGGCAGGTTGTCCTGCGGGAGCGTGAAGGTGACGGCGATCGGCTGGATCTGGGTTACCGATATGATCGGCGTTGCCTCGGCCGAGTGGACGATGTTGCCGGGATCGACGTTGCGCAGACCGATGCGGCCAGCGAACGGCGAGGCGACGTAGCAGAAGCTCAGGTTGAGCTGCGCCGCTTCGATCTGCGCATCATCTCCGAGGATCGCCGCTGAAAACTGCTTCACCATGGCAGCCTGCGTGTCGAGCTGCTGACGTGACGCGAAATCCTGCCGGACCAGGGAGGTATAGCGGGCAAGATCGGCCTGCGCATTCGAAAGTTGCGCCTGATCCTGCTGCTTCTTGGCGACCGCCGCGTCCAAAATAGCCTGGTACGGACGCGGGTCGATGACCGCCAGCAGATCACCCTGTTTGACGTCCTGTCCTTCCTTGACCGGCACCTGAGTCAGAGTGCCATCAACCCGTGGGCGGAGTTGAACCGCGAAATTCGCCTGGACGGTCCCGAGCCCGCGAAGCCACACAGGCACGTTCCGCCGAACAGCGTGCATTACGGTAACAGGGACAGATGGACCTTGTTGCTGCGTGGGTTGCGCGTTGGATAGGGCTGGAGAACCGGCAATAAGGAACACAGCAGCGGCACGAAGGCTGCCCAAAAAGGGGCGCGAAAAGTTAAACTTCGCCGAGGTCACTAAGTTCATTACCATAAATCAATTCTTTCCAAAAGCTGCAGTCGTTCTTTTCCGGGGGTCTTGGATGAATCTCCCGAACGCCCATGACACTCTATCATCGAATAAACCAGAGCCAAGCGCCAGGAAGAAAAATGGACCATTGCGCGATCATCGAGCGACGAAGATCACATTTGAGGATATTCGCGGGACTGTTTCAGCAAAAAGATGCAGCAAGCGTCCCGAACCAAAAATTCGTTAGATCATTATGAAGGTGTGTTGTAGACGCAAAAGAGTTCGACTGCGTCAAGGGTGTCGTCGGTCGACTTGACCAAGCTGAAATGGCCTCGGCGCAGCGTTATGCCGTCCGAGAAAGTGCGTCGATGACGACCTCCAATTCCTCTACGTTGCGGTGGATGCCCCGCTCGCTTGAGGGCTGCTTCGCTCGCCATTCCTCACTCGCTGCTTTGACGTCTTCACGGTCCCGCTCTGCGGCGTGGAGCGCTTTTTTTAGGCTGATCCCGTGACGATCGAAGAACCGCCATAATGCCGAATGCTGGCGGCAAGGTCTTATCCGCTGCCAAACGCCCACGGATTTACGTCAGTGTTAGGTCCGGTTCCTTGGCCTTGTCATATCGGGTTGCGACACGCCGTCAGTCCTTCAGATGAGAAGACGCCCGCTCGATCAGGGTGCGTAATCTGTAGGTCGCCTTGTCGAAAGCGGGAACGTGCTTTCGGGCCGAGTTCGGCTTGATCAACGCAGTGGTGGCACGCTCCGCCAGAAACACGCGCAGGTGGTCACACAGTTGCGATGGTTCGGTATTGCTTGAGCCAAACGAAGAAATTCTCGATGAAGTGCGGGCCTTATAAAGGTGTCGGTCGAACTCGCGGGGGGTTCCGGTTGGCTGGCGGTATGAGGGTGGTTTTGCCGGCCTAGCCCGACTTTCGCAACTCGACCTCTGTTTTGGAAATTTGGCTGCCTCGGAATGCCGATAGGACGGGGAAAAGTGCGGTGTCAGCCGGTAGGTATCGGCTGAAAGCGGTTGCGGTGCCGACCAAGCCCCTTGCGAAACGG
>JAQGHW010000312.1 GCA_028291505.1 Rhodopila sp.
CGCATTTCCTGGACGGCAAGACAGCGGCGCGACGACTTTGTGAGCGGCTGTCCACAGAACGGACGATTGCGGGACACCTAAGGCTAGTACACAAAGGTTCACTTTTATTCCGACTATGTGTTGTTTAGCCAACAACCGACTTGCCCGCATTGACTGTGTCATGGTGGGTTTAGCCTGGTCACCCACGACTTGCCCGCCTGAGCACAGCAACTAACCGGAGGGCGGACCAAGCCCCATTGGAATCAGGATAGGCCTTATACGAAGAATGTTTGGGATCAATCCAGCCTCGCCCTGCTCTCAACGCGGTCTATACTGATGCCCATCGGCCCAAGCTCGGCCATGACGCAGCGGGGCTAGGACGCCTGCATCAGCAGATCGTCCAGAGTGGGGCGCTCCGGCGGCGTCCATGCGCCCGAACGCAACCGGTCCAGCATGTCGAGCAAAGCCGATGCGTCGAACACCGGGGGACGATAGGGCGGAAGTCTGCCGCTGGCGCTTAGGTCCTCGATTTGATCGATGAACCGTTCGGGCTCGAGAAAGGCGAGACGATTGATGGCCGCCAAAGCGTAGTCCCACCACTGAACCCGCAGATACCGCTCGCACAGCGCGTCGCTGAAGCGCCGGCGAATGAGGCGTGCGGGGTTGCCGCCGACGACGCTGAACGGCTCGACGCTGCGGGTTACAACCGAACCGGCACCGACAATGGCTCCGTCGCCGATGGTGACGCCGCGCGCCAGCATCACATTTGCCCCGATCCACACGTCGTTGCCGATGACCGCGGGTGGCTTCTGCGGATACGGGTAGGTTTGGAAATCGGTGATGCCAAGATCGGCCAGGATCAACGCGACCACCGGGTTGCGCGGCGAGTATGACCAGACCGAGGTGGTCGCGCGGTCGGTCGGGTGCTGTTCGCCGAACATGCCGAGGCCCTCAGCGATCGAGCAGTACCGCCCGACCACGAGGTTCCACGGAAGCACCGTATGGGCGAAGGAGAACGCGCCGAGGGTCGCCAGCGGGCCGCGCATCAGATAGGCGGTGTATGGCTCGATCCTGGCGGCTTTTGGGACCAGGATCGGGGCGTGTTCAGCGGCGGGCGGCAGGCTGGTGCCGCGAAAGATGCGGAGGTCGAAAAATGCGGCGGCAACAGCCGCGGTGACCCGGAGCTGATAGCATGATCCAAGGTCCTCGCAGACGATCGTTTGCTGTTCAGCGCTCAAAGTCTGGCTCTCCCGGCGGGTAATCTTGCAGGTTCCAATGCGTAACACCAAGCGGCGTGAAAGGATGGTCCGCCGATGAGCGTCCCAGCAGAAGAAGTTTGGCAGGCCGCGGCCGAACGTGGCACGGCGCGGCTTATGGCGCTGCAAGGCGGGGCGTTTCAAGACGGAGCCGGGCGTTGGGAGGGCGAGGTCGTGTGGTGCCCGATCATCACCGCTCAGGTGGTCCTGGCCTACGCGATCATGCGGCGCCCGGTCGCGCCGGAGCGCGCGAAGCTGATCCTGCGGCAGTTCGCTCGCACCCGCCGGCCGGATGGCGGCTGGGGCCTGCACCCGGAGTCACACTCATACCTGTTCGTCACGACGCTCGTATACGTGGCGGCGCGTTTGCTCGGCGAAGCGCCTGATTCGCGGCTGTTGACGGATACCTCGGCGTGGCTGCGCCGGCACCCGGACGGGATTGGCGCGCTGCCAAGCTGGGGGCGTTTCTGGCTTTCGCTGCTCGGGCTGTACGATCGGGACCGATTGACCCCATGCCCGCCCGAATTGTTCCTGCT
This sequence comes from Rhodopila sp., assembly GCA_028291505.1. Taxonomy (GTDB): domain Bacteria; phylum Pseudomonadota; class Alphaproteobacteria; order Acetobacterales; family Acetobacteraceae; genus Rhodopila. Next base: position 1,772 of record JAQGHW010000312.1, read on the forward strand.
GCCGGGGACCGCCGACCGGCTGTACTGCCACACAAGATACATCTACCTGGGGATGGCGTATCTGTCCGGCATTGGCTTACGGGCCGATCTCGGCGAGACCGGAGACGGGCTGCAGCAAGAACTGGCCGGCTTCACCGCGCCCGGTCCGCAGCCGCGCCACCGCATCGCGGCCACCGATCTCTATGTGCCGCCCGGGCGAGGCCTCCGGCTGGCCTATGACGCAATGGCGGTGTTCGGACCGGTCTGGCGGCGTCTGCCCGGTGCGGCCGGGCTGCGGCGACGGGCGCTCGCTCGGTGCCTGCGGCGCATTCGCGCGGAACAACGGGCCTCGGGGTTCCAAGGCTTGTCGCCGGTCAATGGCGTGCTGAACACTTTGGCACTCTGGGCGAATGATCCGAACGACCCCGACGTCGAAGCCAGTGTTGCCGGGCTGGAGGCCTGGTGCTGGCAGGACGAGACCGATGGCCTGCGCTACGCCGGCGCGCGCTCGACGACATGGGACAGCGCCTTCGCGCTGCAGGCGCTGGTCGAGGGCCCGAACGTCCCTGTCGACTGCATCCGGAACGGCTACGCCGCGATGGCTGCGCTGCAGGTGACACGCGCGCCGGCGGGCCTCGACGAAGGGCGGGAGGAGCCCACCGGCGGCTGGTGTTTCGGCGAACCCACGCACGCCTGGCCGGTTAGCGACTGCACCGCCGAGGCGATCATCGCGCTAATGCTGTGCCATCGCATTCCCGGGCTGATACCCGCGGCCACACGGATCGCCCCCGCGCGGCTGGCCGAGGCGATCCGGTTCCTGCTGGTTCGGCAGAACCGTGACGGCGGGTTCGCCACGTACGAACGCCGGCGCGGCGGCAAACGGCTGGAGCGGCTGAACCCATCCGAGATGTTCGGTCAGTGCATGACCGAGCGTTCCTACATTGAATGCACGGCATCGGCGATCCGCGCGCTGTGCCATGTCGCAGAACTGCCGCCGGGAACCCTGAGCGCGGTCGAACAGGCAGCATGCGCGGCGGCGATGACGCGCGGGCAAGCGTTCTTGCTGCGCGAGCAGCGGCCGGACGGCGCGTGGCCCGGGTTTTGGGGCATCAACTTCATCTATGCGACCGGAGTTGCGATCGCCGCCCTGCGCGATTCCGGCCTGCCGCCGGAGCATCCGCCGTTGCAGCGCGCCGCTGCCTGGTTGTGCGGTGTCCAGCATGACGACGGCGGATGGGGCGAGCACTTTTCGGGCTGCCTGACCGGCACCTATGTGCCGAGCGACGGCAGCCTGGTGATAATGACTAGCTGGGCCGTTCTAGGGCTGCTGCGTGCCGGCTGCGTTCTGGAATCGGTATGGCGCGGGCTTGACTGGCTCGCTGCGAGCCAGTTGCCGGACGGCGACTGGCCACGGGATGCAGTCAATGGTGTGTTTTTCGGCACTGCGATGCTGGATTATCGGCTATATAACACGTACTTTCCTACGATGGCATTGCGCGTGGCCGCTGGTTTCCATTGCGGACCGAATGAAAACGTCGTAATGTAACGCCATGATATCCGCGACGGAAGCACGACAGCCGGGGCGGGTTGCACGGAACCGGATACGGCCCCTCAGGGCCGTGCGCGCGCTTCGCAACCTTGCCAATAGTGGTGGCAAGGACCTGCCGCAAGGTGTGGCGTTTCTGCGGGCGACCGAGGGTGACGCCGCGCGGCGGGCTTTGCACCGGTTGCGTAATAGTGGGCCCGGGCGTGCAGTGCTGGATCGGCGGGCCGCATTGTGCGATCATCTGCTGGATAGGGATGCGTTGGCTGCGCTGCCCGCCGGCAGCCTCGGACGCAACTATCTCGACTTCATGGAGCGCGAGAATATTTCAGTAACGAACCTGCTTGATCTCGCGACGAGTGATCCGTATCCACAGATGTCGGCGGAGGAATGGTGGTTCGCCGAACGCAGCCACGTGATGCACGATCTCTGGCATGTGGTGACCGGATATGGGCCGGACGAAACCGGGGAGGTCTGTATCCTCGCGGTCCGCGCAGCGCAGATGCGGCACCTCGGGGTCTGGATGCTGTGTCTGTTCGGCACGTTCAAGGTCGGACGGGAGCGTGGCGGACGTAAGGTCCGCACGGCGGTGCGGGAGGCTTTTCGGCGTGGCCGCCGTGCCGCCTGGCTATACGGCGTGGACTGGGAGGCGATGCTGGCGCAGCCGCTCGACGTGGTACGTGAGCGCTTGCGGCTGGCGCCCGCGGTGCATTATCCGATCGTCAGCGCGACGTGACGGCCTCACCGCGCAACCGGATCCGCGTGTTCGATGCGCTGCACGCGCTGCGGGTACTGGCGCGCTCGGGCGGCACGGATTACCGGCAGGCGGCGGCGTTCATGAGCGCGACCGAAGGGCGATCCGGGCAGCGTGCTTTCGCTCGGTTTCAGGCAAGCGCCTCCGGGGCGGATCTGTTGCGGCGGCGGCCGTCGTTGCGCGCGCTGCTGGGCGGTGATCGCTGTGCGATCGCCGCACTCCCACCCGGCATCCTGGGCCGCGCATACCATGAGTTCATGTCGGCGCATGATTTCTCAACCGAAGCGATGGCCGAGCTGGGACAGGCGGGCGGCGAGCGGCCGATGGCGGCGGAAGAGAAGTGGTTCGCCGAACGGATGAACACGCTGCATGACGTGCGGCATGTGGTCGCCGGATATGGGCAGGAGCCGCTTGGTGAGCTGTGTCTGCTCGCGTTCCGCTACGCTCAGTCACGCCATCCCGGCATGGCGTTTTTCGCGCTGACCTGGGGGCTGCGAACGGCGCGTGTTCGGCACCACGAGCCGATCGTCTCAGCTGTTTTGGAAGGTTATCGCCGTGGCCGAACGGCGGTTTGGCTGGACGATCTGGACTGGGAGCAAATGATGCGGCAGCCGCTCGCGGCGGTTCGCACCCGGCTTCGTCTGACATCGCCGGCGGCGTATGACCGGATCGGTGGGGCGCCCGCTCCGATCGAAATGCCTCGCGCCGGACAGGTCGGGCGCGCCGCATGAAGGACGTGGATGCCGTCATCGCCGGCGGGGGGATCGCAGGAAGTGCCGCGGCGGCGGCGCTGGTGGGCCTCGGCTGGTCGGTGATGATCGTCGAGCCGGGTCAGCACGATGAGCGGCGGCTGGCCGGCGAGTTGATCCATCCCGCGGGCGTCGCCGGGCTGGCCAAGCTCGGGCTGCTGGAAACGCCGGCTTTTGCCGCCGCGGCGCGGTTGGGCGGTTTCGCGATTTTTCCCGAACCCGGCATGGCCGGCTGCGTCGAACTGCCGTACCGGCAATCGGCTGTGGCGCTGGCACTGGATCACACCAAGATCTGCCAGGGACTGCTGGCGACGGTGGCGGCGATGCCCAGGGTAACCGTCGAGCGCGGCTGGCGTGTCACCGGCGTGTCGGAGACAATCAACGGCTCAGCCGTGCAAATCCGTTTCGGTGGGGTGATCCAGACGGTGTGTTGCCGCCTAGTCGTGGCCGCGGACGGGGCATCCTCGCCGGTCCGGGCGTTTGCGGGACTGCCGCATCGGCGAACCCGCAACGCGGTGCTGACCGGGTATCTGGTCGATCACGTCGCTCTGCCGCTGGCGGGACTCGGGCATATCTTCACTGCGGCGGGCGGTCCGGTGCTTGCCTATCCGATCGGCAACGGCCGAGCCCGCGTGCTGTTCAACCGGCCGCTGCGTCGCGACAGTCTGGTTCGTTTGGATACCGACCCGACCACCGAGGCGCTGCCTCCTAGGCTTCGGGCAGCGGCGGAGGCAGCCATGGCGGGCCGTTCCGGGCGGCGTTTCGTGAGCAGCGATGTTGCTGTCTCGGGCGTGGCGCGGGGTCATGTCGTGCTGACCGGCGATGCCGCGGGAACCTGCCATCCCATCACCGCGAGCGGGATGACGATGGGCCTTGACGACGCCGTCAGGTTGGCCGGAGCGCTGCGCCGCCGCGACGGCGATGTGGCCTCGGCTCTGGCGCTGTATGCAGCTGAACGGCGGTCGCGCCAACGCGCGCGGGTGCTGCTGGCAGCCCTGATGCACGATGCACTTGGCGGTGCGGAACCGGAGATGGGGATGCTGCGGGGCGCGCTGCACCGGTATTGGTCCGGCAGCGCGCGCGCCCGTGCCGCCTCCATGGCGCTACTGGCGATGGACGATGTCAGTGTGGGGTCGATGCTTTTCGAGTTCGCGCGTGTGGTGGCCTCAGGGCTGCTGGCGTCCCGCGGCGAGCCGGTCTCGCGGCTGCGTCGCGCTGCGCTAACGGCGCGGCTGTCGCGGCCGTTGATGCGTCATCTGGTCGGAGCGATGCGTGTCCAGTAGGCGCCCCTTCGTGGTGAAGGCGGGCCGTATTCTTGAACCAGGAGCCACCGCCTGATGTCCGCGACCGCTTATGATGTCGCCATCGTCGGGGCAGGGCCAGCTGGCGGGACTTGTGCCTGGTATCTGGCTCGGGCGGGGGCGCGGGTCGCGTTGCTCGAACGCCAGGTGTTTCCGCGCGACAAAATCTGCGGCGATGCGATTTGCAGCCGGGCGCAGATCCACCTGTCCCGGATGGGCGCCTTGCAGCAGATCATGGACAATGATGAGGGCCATCCGGCGGCGATCGGCGGGATGGTCAGTCCGGGTGGTGTAGTCGCAATCGGCAACTCCACGGCGCATATTGCCTCCTGGCCGGTGATCGCGATCCGGCGCATCCACATGGATCATCGCATCGTCCTCGCGGCTCAGGCGGCGGGGGCGGAACTGATCGAGCGGTTCGATACGTCCGATGCGAACCTCGATCGGCGGACCGGAATTTGGACGATCCGGTCGTCGGCCGGGACCGTGATCAGGGCGCGCGCGCTGGTCGCCGCGGATGGCGCGAATTCGCGTTTGGCACGCGGCTGGGGCTGGTGACCACGGGGCCCGAGGCGATTTGCAGCCGCGCCTATATCGAGGCGGGCAGCAGCGATTTCGCCTTCGACGGGGTGGCGTTCTATCGGCGGGACCTGCTGCCAGGGTACTGTGCGGTATTTCGCGAGTCGCGTCAGCAGCTCAGCTACTGCCTCTACATCATTCCGGGCGGTCCGTGCAAAGTGGGGGACTTGCGCCGGATGCACGAGACCGTGTTGCGCGAGGATCCGTTCGTCAGCCGAGCGGTTGGGGCTGGTGCGACCGTGGGCGCTATGAAGGGGGCGCCGCTGCGGCTGGGCGGGATGGCGGGCACGTACGACGACCACCTGCTGCTGCTTGGTGACGCGGCAGGGCAAATTGATCCGCTGACCGGCGAGGGAATTCAGTACGCCATGGACGCTGCCGAGATCGCCGCCGATGTGCTGACGAAGGCGCTGGCGGACGGCGATCTTGGTGCTGCGCGGCTGCGGCGCTACCATGATCGGTGGTTTCGCGCGTTCGGCACGGATTTCGCCTGGAGTGCGCGCATCGCCGCGCTGTGTGGCCGCTATCCGGGGTTGCTGGATGCCGGTGCCCGGGCGTTGCGCGAGGGGGGTGCCCCACTGTTGGCGAAGTGGGCCGAGGTGATGACTGGGGCGAAACCGAAGGCGCATTTCCTGAAGCCGGACCTCGTGGTGCCGATGCTGCGATCGGCCTTGCGGCATGCGTTCGCCGGGCGCGCCGAACCGGATTATGCGGCGATCCAGCGGTGGCCGGCCTAGCGATGGCGGCATTGGCGTCCGGGCTGCTGCGGCTGACAATCGATGCACTGGTGAACGCTGTGCAGGACCGGATTTCGGCTGTCGGCAAGCGGCTGCCTCCATCGCCGCCAATCCGGCACCGGTGGCTGGGCCACCTGCACGACATCCGCACCGAGGGCTTCGTCCGGTTCCACGCCCGTTGTGTCGCCGAGTATGGGCCGCTGGTGCTCCTGCGGTTCGGGCCTCCGGTGTTAGGGCGGCGATTGCTGCTGGTCGCCGATCCAGCTGTGGCGCGACAAACGTTGATGCGGGATCTGCAGCGCGGCTTTATCCCGGGAACCGGCCCGATGCTGGTGTTCGGCGAGGATGCGGTGTTCTGCACCGGCGCTAACGATCCGGTGCATGCGAGCCGGCAGCGTTTGATCGCGCGTCAGATCACGCCGGAGATGCTGAAGCTGCACGCCTGTACCATGACTGCGGTTTGGGGGCCGGCGATCGAGCAGCTTGTCTCGGTCCCGGCGGGGCGGGACAGCATCGAGCGGTTCAATTTCGGCCCGGCGGTGCTGTTCACCACACAGGATGTCGCGGTCCGGTGCTGGATGGGTGTCATGCCGTCGCCGACGGAGATTTTGGACACGCTGCGCCGTTACTTCGACACCGGCAGCCTGCTGAGCGAGATCCTGTTCGATACGTGGTATTTCGTGCATGCGAAGCGGCGTGTCGCGGCGCTGCGTTCGAGTTATGCGCCGCTGGTGGCGCGCGGTCTTGATGCGGTCATGGCCGGGGACACGCCTCAGGCACGGTTCATCGCGGAGTCGCTGGACGAACTCGGATGGGACCGGCGACGGCTGGCGGAGGATAAATCATACCGGGCGCAACTGTTGGCGTCGCTGCCCTTCTACCAACATCTGTTTACGGTCATGCTGCCGTCGATGGGTTCGACCGGTGGGACTATCCTGTTCCTGATCCGCCAGTTGGCCTCCGATCCCGTGGCGCAGGACCGGCTGCGCGGGGAACTGGACGGGGTTGATCTGATAAGCGAACCGCGCGCGCCCCGGCTTACCGCGATGGCGATCCGGGAATGCCTGCGGCTTTACCCGCAGGCCGCGGGAATTACCCGCACGCTGAGGACGGCGCGGAATTATGGCGAGTATTTCGTGCCCAAGGGGGCATATACGTTCACCATGTTGCACGAGCTTCACCGCAATGCTTGCAGTCATGCGGACCCGCACCGGTTCGATGCGTCGCGGGAGATTTCATCAACTAACGGCAGTTGGGCAGGGTTTTCGATGGGGCCGCTGGCCTGCACAGGGCGGAGTTTCGCGGAGCTGCAGATCGCCGTGGCGCTGAAGGCGTTGCTGAGCCGGTATCGCCTGTCCGGCGCGGTGGTGGATCCGGCCGCGCATAACGACTACCAGGGATCCGTCACGCTGCAGCCCGATCCGTTCACCGTGACGTTCAGCCGGAGGTTGACCGGATGATCGCGTCTTGAGCCCCTATCTGCTGGTGGATGGCGTCCGTGTTGTGCCAGAGACTGTCGAGAAGCCGTGGCTGCGGTTTCGCCTGAAGCTTCCGGTGGGGGAGATACGGCTGATCTCTGGATGGGCCCGGCCGTCGGAGATCAAGGATTCGCACGACGTCCGCAGGCTCGGCGTCATGCTGCGCGCGATACGCTGGTTGCGCGACGCGGAAGCGATCGAGGTGCCGCTCGACGCGCCTGGCTTCATCGACGGCTTCCATCACTTCGAACGCCGCGCAGAGATGGCTGGTCCAGTACGCTGGACCACCGGCAATGCCGCGTTGCCGCCAACCCTGTTTCCGCCGTGGCAGGGCGAGGTGATGCTGCATCTTTCACTTGGTGAGTGGCAAGGCAGCGGCCTTGAAACACCGCTCAGCGCCGCGGCGGCGATCCTGAGCCGGTTCGAGAGCCTGGGAGAGGACTGCGAATTCGGCCTCGCGCAACGGCACTATCTGGTCGAGCCGCCGCTCTCCCTGTTCCGCTGGGGCGGCGTGCGGGTCAAGAAGCTGATCGAGGCGCTAGACAGCGACTTTTCGTCGCTCGCCCGGCCGGAAAATGCCGAACTCGTGTGGCATGGCGGGCAGTATTTCTTGCGCACGCCTTATGTAACGATCCATACCAACTGCAAGGTCGAGCAGCAGGCGGACGGGCTGGCGGAGGTGATGAACAGTGGGCTCGCGACGCTGGGCATCCTGCGGCGAAAGCTGCTGAAGGACATCGCGGATGCGATGCGGATTTTCGTGTTCAAGAGCCTGGACGCGACGTTCGGCGAGGGCGAGATGCGGCGCCTGCATGCGGCGTTGCGCCGGATTGGGCCGGTCGCGATGCTTTGCGTGCGGGTCCGGCCGCCGGGGAAACCGATCGGCGGTTCGGAACGCCTCGGGGATGGGCTGTATGCGGGGTACGTGGACCGGTTCGTGATACCGGACGGGCCGTTCGATCAATGGCTGTCGATCTGCGAGGCGACGCTGGCGTTGCACCCCCTTGGGTGACGGATTGGCGGCCGGCGCGTTTGGCGTGGTAGCGGCGACATTTCGCCGCGTGTGTCAGCATCCGCTGCCGGAGTTGTCGCCGGACACGTATCTCGATGAGCTTCCGGGCATGGACAGCCTGCGTGTACTGCATGTGATCGCCGCGTTGGAGGAGCAGTTCGGCGTGCAGATCGACGTCGCGGCGCTGGATCGACTTTACCGCGTGCGGGATGTGCTCGATGCGGTTATTGCGGCAGAGAAATGATATGGAGACTTTCCGGCCACCCCCCCGCCATGCCGACGAATGCCGCCATCCACGCCTGACCGACCGGCACAATGAGCCGTCGATGCCGGACCTCCTTGCTACAAGAGGCCGTGCCCTCGTTCTGCGACGTCAACTAAAGCATTTTTAGTCTGACTGGAAACAGTCAGCATCTCTAGCTCATTGTTTTCACGAGAAACTTTATCAGCCGGACTGTTCCAGTCAGGCTGATGTTGCTCTAACGCTTCCATGCGGCGTGTGGGCCCTCGGCGACCTTGCGGCGTTCGATAATCGCTTCAACGTTGCTCGAATACTTTGTTCCCCACTCGCAAAGAGGCGCCAGCGCCTTTCCCAACGTCCTGCCAAAGGCCGTCAGAGAATACTCGACTTTCGGCGGAATCTCTCCGTAGTCCAAACGATCTATGATCCCGTCTGCCTGCAATTCCTTGAGTTGCTGAATCAGAACTTTGTCGCTGACGTGCCCGATCGCGCGTCTTAACTCGCCGTAGCGGCGGGTCCCGTGGGCCAAATGGAAAAGGATCAACGGCTTCCATTTGCCCCCGAGCACAACCAGCGCTGCGTCCAGGCCGCAGGTAAAGGCGCCGTTCGTCGTGTCCATGCGATCCTCGAGTTGGCACTTACCAAAAAGTGCATACTGGAAGAGAGGAATGCAAGGCCACACATTGCCGATCATCACGCACGCATTGAGGGCGCTATGGGCAGACTAGAAGGAAAGATCGCGGTCATCACAGGCGCCAACAGCGGCATCGGCCTGGCGAGCGCGAAACGGTTCGTCACAGAAGGGGCGCATGTTTACATCACCGGGCGCCGCAAGGAGGAACTGGACGAGGCGGTCCAGACGCTCGGCGCCGGCGTGACGGCCGTGCAAGGCGATGTGTCCAATCTCGACGACCTGGACCGGCTGTTCTCGAAGGTTCGGTCGGGTCATGGACGCGTGGACGTACTCTTCGCCAACGCCGGCCTGGGCGCACTGGAGCCGTTGGGCAAGATCACGGAAGCGTCCTTCGATCTGGTTTTTGGCGTGAACGTCAAAGGTGCCATATTCACGGTGCAAAAAGGACTTCCGCTGATGCGGGAGGGAGGGTCCATCATCCTCACGGGATCCACGACGGGTTCAATGGGAACGCCGGCCTTCAGCGTCTACAGCGCGAGTAAAGCAGCGATCCGCAATCTTGCCCGCAGTTGGGCACTGGACCTGAAGGGCACGGGAATCCGGGTGAACGTTCTTTCCCCCGGGCCGACTGAAACGCCCGGCCTGCTCCGCGGGCTGGCGAGGACGGGCAAGCAGGAGGCGATGATTGCCGGCCTGATCGCCCAGACCCCGCTCGGACGCATGAGCCACCCGGACGACATCGCGGCAGTAGCGCTCTTCCTCGCCTCGGATGACAGCACCTCTATGACGGGGAGCGAAATCTTCGCGGACGGCGGCATGGCTCAGGTCTGATGGCGAGCCGGTACACCGTCACAAGCGCTGCGACGTCCGTCAATGGATCGCAATTCCGAACCTGGCGGAGGCGTCGTCGTGAGTGCACCGATCCTGACCGCAGGCGTGCAGCGCGTGGTGGACCGCCGCAGTTTGATTGTCATGTTGGGTGGCCTGAGCTTGCTTGGGCCATTGTCGATCGATGCGTACCTGCCTGCATTCGCCGATATCCAGCGCGAATTTCACGCAAGCACCGCTGACCTGCAGCTTACTCTGACCGGCTACTTGCTCGCCTTTGCTTGCATGAGCCTGGTGCACGGCCCCTTGTCTGATGCTTTTGGGCGCAGACGGGTGATTCTCTTCGCCCTGCTGGCGTTCGCGTTGGGGGCGCTAGGATGTGCGCTTTCACCCAGCGTCGGCTGGCTCACCGCGTTCCGCGTAGTGCATGGCATGTCGGCCGGCGTTGGCACCGTGGTGGGACGCGCGATCATCCGCGATTGTTTCGAAGGTGCCGCCGCGACCAGACTGCTGGCGTTGGTCAGCATGATCTTCTCGCTGTCACCAGCCTTGGCGCCAGTCTTTGGTGGATGGGTGGTCACGCTGTTCACGTGGCGAGCCATATTCCTGACGCTGTTTGCCTATGCCGTTGCGATGCTGATTCTCTGCCTGCGCAGGCTGCCGGAAACCTTGCCGCGACATGCACGCCGTCCCACCGGAATCGGCATCATGGCGCGGCAGTATGTCGCGGTCTTCGGCAATCGTCGCTTTCGTTTTATTGCTCTTGCCATAGCGCTTAACTTTGCTGGTCTGTTCCTCTACGTCGCCTCGGTGCCAGCCTTCATCGGGCACGAATTGGGCCTGCCGCGAACTGAATACGCCGTGATGTTCGTGCCCATCGTCGCCGGCACGGTCCTCGGCTCGCTCGCCGCCGAAAGGCTCGCTGGCCGGGTCGCGTCCACCCGATTGATCCTGGCGGGATTTTGCACCGAAGTGGTGACCGGCATTGTCAACGTGACCTTCCACGCCGCATATGCCGCCGCCGTCCCCCTGGTCGGTACTCCCGCTCCTGTTCTACGCCTTTGGCATGTCGCTCGCCGCACCGGGCCTAATACTGGTAGGGCTGAACCAGTTCCCGCAGATGCGTGGTATGGCAGCCTCCTGTCAGGCCTTCGCCATGGTACTGCTGGCCGGTCTGGTAACGCACCTGGCCCCAGCATTTGGTGGTCGCGCGCTCGTCCTGGGGATCGTGCAAGGCGTGCTGTGCGTTGCCGCTTTCGCCGCATGGCTCGTCACGATCCGGCCTTGCGCAGTGCGAGCCCGTACTGCTGACGCAGGTTCCTGATCTAGCCGCTTTCACCCTGACTGTGCCGGTTGAAAACGCTGTGTCCTCTTGTTTGATCGCATGATTCACGCGCTTCGTGCGAACAGCGCGTCCTGCGGACGACGGACGTTCCCCTCACGTTTCGTCAGCTTGGCTGACGCCAACGAAACGCTGGCCGCCCAACGCGATCACGCTAACCTTTGATTTGGCGGGCCGATTCATCCGACGCCTGGGAATCAAGCGCCGGGATCGGAGCACTAGCATCCGAGGGGCCGTCCACACCTGCAACAAGGTCTATCGGAGGAACGCGGTGGTGTTAGCGCACTGTGGGTGGCGCAGGCATCACTTTCATGCCGTCGGTGACGCCGACGGGAGGGTTCAGGATCAGCAGATCACCCTGCTTGAGACCGCCGCGCACTGCCACCTGGGCGCCATCGTCTGCTTCGAGATCGAGATGACGTAGCCTCACCTGGCCATGTTCGTACGTCGCAGCACTGAGCCCGTCCTTGTCGAAGATCACCGCCCCGGATGGCACAAGCACAACGGGCTGGGCCCGCGGCTCCTGCAAATGCACCACGCCGTACAGACCGGCTGTCAACGCGCCGTCCGCATTGTCCACATCGACCTCGGTCAGCATGGTACGGGTTTGCTGTTGCAGTGAACTGGCGTTGCGGGCCACCTGCCCGTGGAACACGCGGCCGGGCAGCTCAGGGACCGTGACCGCGGCCGAATTGCCGTCCTTCAGGCCGAAGAAGGCGTCCTGTGGCACGTAGATCTGCACCCGCAGCACGTCGGTACGATCGATGGAGAACAGCGGCGAGCCGCTGGTTGCGTCAGCCGCCACCAGACTGCCGACATCCACCAGCCGTGCGGTGATCACGCCGCTGAACGGGGCCACGACACGCTCAAATCCGGTCAGCTGCTCCAGCCGGCTCACCGCGGCCTGCTGGGCCTGCAGGTTGGCCTGCGCCACCGCGACCGCCGCGGCTTTCGATGCCAGACCCAGCCGGTCGGTGTCGCCCTGCTGCCGGCTGGTCCAGCCGTCCTGGACCAATCGCGTGGTGCGGTTGTTGGTGACGCGGGCCAGATCCATGTCCGCCACGGCTTGCGTCACCGCCGCTTGCATCTGAGCCAATTGTCCCCGAGCCTGGTCGAGTTGCTGGTCGAGTTCGGGGGCGGCAACCACCGCGAGCACGTCCCCAGCCCTCACGTGGCTGCCGATGTCCACGTTGCGCGTGCTGATGTAGCCGGTGGCACGGGCATAGAGTGTTGCGCTGTTGAAGGCCTGGAGGGTGGCCGGCAGGTCGATCTCCCGCGGCGCATCCATCGCCTGCACGGCTACGGTGCGAACCACCGGCAGGGCCGCGCGCTGGGCGTCCAGCGTGGCGACGGCCGCAGCGCGCTGGGCAGTGTGGCCCCAGGTGCCGGCCCCGATCAGGCCCCCGACAACCAAGAGTGCGCCAATCCCAAGCGACCGAGCGGTGCGCCTGCGTCGTCGTTCCCGGTGCGGATCGGATGCCAGCGATGCCAACGATGCCGGCTCCGGCGGGACGGTATCCTGGTCCGAGGAAGGAATCATGTTCATGTTGGGACTCCGTAACGGGTCAAGGGTTGGGGACGGTCCGCGCGGCGGCGCTCGAACCGTCCGACAACCGAGTAGAGGTAGGGAACGAACAGCAGCGTGGTCATCGTGCCGGCCAGCACCCCGCCGATCACGGCGCGGGCCAGGACGGCGTTCTGCTCCTCGCCAGGGCCGCCAATCGCCATCGGCACCATGCCGACGACCATGGCCGCCGCCGTCATCAGCACCGGGCGCAGCCGTGTGGTGCCGGCGGAAAGCGCAGCCTGGAAGGCGCTCATGCCGGCTTCGCGTTGCTCGCGGGCGAAGGTGACGAGCAGGATCGAGTTGGCGGAGGCGACGCCGACCGACATGATGGCGCCCATCAGGGACGGCACGCTGAAGGTCGTGCCGGTGACGAAGAGCATCAGCACGATGCCGCTGCCGGCGCCCGGCAGGGCCAGGATCACGGCGAGCGGATCGATGAAGCTCTGATAGTTTACCACCATCAGCGCGTAGACGAACACGGCGGCGACCAGCAGTCCGATGGTCAGGTTGGCGAAGGCGCTGTGCATGCTGTCGATCTGGCCGCGGACCACGATCTTGTCAGCGGGGCCGAGATTGCCCCGCATGTCCTGGACGACCTGCTGGATGGCGTCCGCGGCGCCGCCCAGGTCGCGATCCTGCAGGCTGGCATAGACGTCATAGACCGACTGGATGTTTGACTGGTTGTAGACCGATTCCACCGGCACCCGCTTGGCGCTGGCGACGTTGCCCAGCACGTCCGGCACCACCGCGTTACCCGACAGGCTGCCGGCAATCGGCGTATTGTCCAGGTCGTTCTTGCTGGTGATCCGGTATTCCGGTGTCTG
>JAQGHW010000322.1 GCA_028291505.1 Rhodopila sp.
CGACTGGCGCTGAAACGCCTGGCCCCGCTCATCGCAAGCCAATCCGTGCAGGCGGAAATCGCCTGCCCCTCCGGCTTGCTTGTGCGCATGAGAGGGGCTGCCCTGGTCGACCTGCTGGAGGGACTGCTGACCGCGTCCATCCATAGCGCTCCGGACAGCCGGCTTCTGATGACCGCCTCGAGGCACGGTGAGCGCGTCTATATCGCCGTCACGGATGACATGCCGGGGGCCGACCCCGAGGTTCGCCAGAGCAACGCCCGCGGCCTGATGGAACGTGTCGCGATGCGCGGGGGCGCCTTGGACATCAACGTGCGCCCGGCCGAGGGCACAACCGTGACCCTCCGCCTCGCCGTCGCACCCGCGGACGACCGGCGTTCGCCCGAATCCGCGGTGCCACGGTCTGATATGTCCCGTGCGCTCGCCGGCAGGGGTGGCCGGTAGCGCCCGGATCGGCGCCGACCCGGCCGAAAGCCGCGATCCTCCCTTCCTCCCGGTATTGGACCCCGAGCGCGGCGTATGCTACGCGCGCTGCCCATGCCTACTTCCGGCGTGAAACCGTTGGCGCGGGCTAGCCGTGGCCGCGTCGGCGATGGCCGACATTCTGGAGGAAAGCCGTTGACGCGTATTCCCATCGATCCCGACACCATCCGTGCCCTGGCGGCGGTGCTGGTCGAAACCGGCCTGACCGAAATCGAGATCGCTGACAAGGACAGCCGCATCCGTGTCGTCCGCGGCGGTGTCGTGGCAACGGCGATGGTCCCGATGGCCGCCGCTCCGCCGCCCGTGGTCGCCGCACCCGTCGTGCAGGATCTGGCCGCCCATCCGGGCGCGGTCGCCAGTCCGATGGTCGGTGTGGCCTATCTTTCACCGGAACCCGGTTCGCCGCCGTTCGTGAGCGTCGGACAGGCAGTGGCCGCCGGTCAGCCGCTGTTGCTGATCGAGGCGATGAAGACGTTCAACCAGATAAAGGCTCCAAAAGCCGGAACGGTCGCTTCTATCCTGGTCCAGAGTGGCGCGCCGGTGGAATACGGTGAAGTACTGATCATCCTGGAATAGGCAGTTGTTCCAAAAAATCCTGATCGCCAATCGCGGCGAGATCGCCCTCCGCATCCAGCGCGCCTGCCGGGAACTTGGGATCGCGACCGTCGCGGTGCACTCCACCGCCGACGCCGAGGCCATGCATGTACGCCTGGCGGATGAGAGCGTCTGCATCGGCCCGCCACCGGCCAAGGACAGCTACCTGAATATCCCGTCGATCCTTTCGGCCGCAGCCATCACCGGGGCGGATGCGATCCATCCCGGCTACGGGTTCCTGTCGGAAAACGCCAACTTCGCCGACATGGTGGACGCGCACGGGCTGACGTTCATCGGCCCCTCCGCCGCCCATATCGGAATGATGGGCGACAAGATCGCGGCGAAAACCGCGATGGCCGCGGTGGGGATCCCCCTCGTCCCGGGTTCCGACGGCGAACTTCCCGACCTCGAAACCGCTCGGTCTGTCGCCAGCCGCATCGGCTATCCAGTGCTGATCAAGGCCGCGGCGGGCGGCGGCGGCCGCGGGATGAAGGTCGCGCGCGATCCCTCCGAACTGGAAGATGCCTTCCGCCTGGCACGCACCGAATCGCGCGCGGCGTTCGGCAACGATGCGGTCTACATGGAGAAATATCTCGACCGGCCACGCCATATCGAGATGCAGATCATGGCCGACAATGACGGCAACGTGGTGCATTTCGGTGAACGCGACTGCAGCCTGCAACGGCGCCATCAGAAGCTGCTGGAGGAGGCCGGGTCGCCCGCGATCAGTCAGGCTCAGCGTGATGCCCTGGGGCAGACCGCGACGGCGGCACTGCGGAAGTTGGGATATCGCAACGCCGGCACGCTGGAGTTCCTGTACCAGGATGGGGAGTTCGCGTTTATCGAAATGAACACCCGGCTTCAGGTTGAACATCCGGTGACCGAGATGCTCTGCGACGTCGATCTGGTACGGGAACAGATCCGCATCGCCGCTGGCGCACCCCTGGGCTACGAGCAGAGCGATATCGCATTCAACGGCCATTCCATCGAGTGCCGGATCACCGCCGAGGACCCGGTCACATTCATGCCGACCCCCGGGCAGGTGACGGCGTACCATGCGCCCGGCGGGCTGGGCGTGCGGGTCGACTCGGCGCTGTACACTGGGTGCGTCGTGCCGCCGTACTACGATAGCCTGGTGGCAAAGCTGATCGTGCATGCGCCAACCCGATCCAGGGCGATCGACCGCATGCGGCGGGCGTTGGACGAGTTCGCCGTGGTTGGGATCAAGACCACGATCCCGTTGCACCAGCGCATCGTCGACGACCCGGGTTTCCAGGCCGGCGACTACACGATCCATTGGCTGGAGGAATTCGTCGCACGCGGCTGATACCAGCGGCCCGAAAGCTGACGGGCATGCGCGCAGGGTTGACGTGGCGGCCGGTCGAACCGCTCCAGGTCGCCAAGTCGCCAAGACTTCGATGGCACCAATCCGTCGCCCGGTCCCGGTCAATTCCTGATTCTCTTGGCGCTTTGGCGTCTTGGCGGTTCACTGTCCGGTCGCGCCGCGAACCGAATAAACCTCGATCAAAGAGTTCTGGAGACGGGATTCGTCGCGGGCGGAGACAGATCGACGAAAAACCCGTCGATCATCCACCGTTCGTCGTGTTTTGACAGGTCGATACGAAAATGGACCGGGCCGTTCCGGAACGTCGCATTGGCCTCATAGTGCGCACGCACGACTGCGCCGCTGCCGGTTGAGACGGACATCACCGCCTGCCCTTTCGCACCGTCGTAGTGCACGAGAGGTCCAAATCTCCCCAGGTTCTGGAACAACGTCGTGATTTGGCCGGGTGACACCTGGCTGAGCAGGTCAGGGGACGCTCGTTTGAGAAGTTCGGCCTTGTCCCAATTCTTGCCGACGTCGATAACCGCTTGATCCACGTAAGTCCTGGCCTCCGTGTCGAGCGCCGAACCCCGGTAGGCAGTAAAGCCGATGAGCCCTGCCACGATTACGATGATAGCGGCAAAGACCACTCCCAACGCATGGAAAACCCGGCGCATCCGTAGTCCTTTGTTCCGATAGTGCGACCATGCCACGTCGCGGGAGGCGGCGATACGCAGATTCATTGCTTGTGCGTGCGAATCCGCCGCTCAAACTGGATCCCGCGGGCCGGGAATGGAGAGCACCGGACAGGGGCGAGCCCACCGGCCTCGTCAACGCTTTCCACCGCGATGAAATCGTGTTCGACTTCTCCGCAGGGGCGAAAGCAACGCGATAAGCCGCCATCGTGATATCTCCCATCGTGATATCTCCTCGGCCGCAATTCCTGTAGACAGAATGGATCGGGAACAGCGCCCGCCCCGCTGATCCAGCGTTCTCTGAACGATCATGCGTAGGCCTACGCCGATCAACCTCGTACGAGGCAAAAATGCAGCAACCCATCCACGATCAATCGAAGCCGTCGGCCGACGTCCAATCCGCCGAATCTTTCCGAGGATTTGAGCAAGCGTTCAAGGATGCCCAAACTCAAAAGAAACAAGACCTGAAAACGGCGGCCGTGGAACATCGGCACGAACAGGTCGAGGCGATGATCAAAACGAAGATCAGCGATGCTGACTGGGGTGATCTGGTTCACAAAGCCCAGACGGCCGCCGAACATGGTGCGAAGCAATGCCTGTTGCTGCGCTTTCCCAGCGATCTTTGCACGGATAGTTCACGGGCGATCAATAACCCGCCGAATGAGTCATGGCCGGAAACCCTCCGCGGCGAAGCGGCGGAGATCTATCACCGGTGGAACGCCACGCTCCGGCCGCTCGGATTCAATATCTCGGCGCAGGTGCTCGATTTTCCGGACGGGAAGCCGGGCGACGTAGGTTTGTTCCTGCGCTGGGGCGAGCAGCTGTAATTTTGCCATGGCAACCATCCACGTGATTCCGCAATGACCGATTGGCTGCCAGGGAACCGGCTGTGAAGACATTGCTGATCGTCTTCCATTCCCTGACCGGCGGCACGCGGCAGATGGCCGAAGCCGCCGCCGCGGGTGCGTCCGCCGAACCGGAGGCAACGGTGCGCCTGCTGACCGCCGCGAAGGCGGAACCGGCCGACGTCCTGACCGCCGACGGCTTTATCTTCGCCACGCCCGAGAACCTGGCAGCGATGGCGGGCAGGATGAAGGACTTCTTCGACCGCACATACTATCCGGCACTCGACCGGATCAACGGCCGTCCCTACGCTACCCTGATCTGCGCCGGCAGCGACGGGCACAATGCCGCTCGCCAGATTGCCCGCATCGCCACCGGCTGGCGCCTGCGCCAGATCGCCAACCCACTGATTATTTGCACGAAGGCGCAGACCCCGGAGGCGATCCTGGCAACCAAGCAGCTTCAACCCGCCGATCTGGGCCAGTGCCGTGATCTGGGTGCCGCGCTGGCCACCGGCATGGTCGCTGGCATCTTCTGAGTCACCACCCCTCCACACCAACCCTCTTTGCCGCCCGCCGCGTACGCGCTATGGGTGACGCCGACAGGCGCGAGGGCACTGATGGACGACGATCAGAAGCAGCGGCCGGAAAGTCTGCTGCCGTACGAGACATGGATCGAGCAAGCGTTGCGGCACGTCGTGGCGCAGGCGATCGAACACGTGGCGGTACAGGGTCTGCCCGGCGGACACCATTTCTATATCACCTTCCGCACCGGCCATCCCGGCGTGGAACTGCCGCAGCGCGTCCGCGCGCAGTATCCGAAAGAGATGACCATCGTCCTGCAGCATCAGTTCTGGGACCTCGCATTCAATCGTGAGACCCAGGCGATCCAGGTCGGGCTGTCGTTCGGCGGCGTCCCCACCAAGCTGGTCATCCCGCTGGACGCGGTGGTGGAATTCGCCGATCCGCATATCCGCTACGGGTTGCGCTTCCAGGCGGCGGAACCACCACCCGCCGAGGCGGCCATCGGGCCCAGGATCGCGCCCGCTGTCGTGCCCGGTCCCGCGGATCCCGAGCAGCCGAACGAAACGAAGGACGCCGAACCCGGTCAGGTGGTCAGCCTGGATGCGTTCCGCCGCCGCTAACCTGCCTGGCTGATCCCCCGCCCAGGACGAAAAAGGACAATTCCGTGGATTCTTCGGCTCAGCGGCCCGCCAATTTTCTCTATTCGCCGATGTTCCCGCTGGACGCGGACACCACACCCTGGCGCAAGCTGCCGATCGAGGGCGTGCGAACCATCACCGTCGAGGGCAAGACCGTCCTGCGCATCGCACCGAGCGCACTGAGCGAACTGGCCGTCCGTGCGTTCCACGACGTGTCGCATCTGCTGCGGCCGGCTCATCTGACCTCGCTGCGGGCCATCCTGGATGATCCCGAGGCGTCCCCCAACGATCGGTTCGTCGCGCTGGACCTGCTGAAGAACGCCAATATCGCCGCCGGCGGCGTGCTGCCGATGTGCCAGGATACCGGCACGGCCATCGTGTTCGGCAAGAAGGGCCAGCGCGTGTGGGTCGACGGCGACGAGGAGGAAGCGCTGTCCTGGGGCGTGCATCGCACATACACCGAAACGAACTTGCGCTACTCGCAGATGGCCCCGCTGTCGATGTTCGAGGAAGTCAACACCGGCAACAACCTGCCGGTGCAGTTCGACATCATGGCCGCCCCGGGCGAGCACCACGCCGACGAGTTCCATCTGATGTTCGTCGCCAAGGGCGGCGGCAGCGCCAACAAGACGTTCCTGTTCCAAGAGACCCGAGCGATCCTGTCGCCGGCCAGCCTGGCGAAGTTCATCGAAACCAAGATGAAGACGCTGGGGACCTCCGCCTGCCCACCCTACCATCTGGCGATCGTCATCGGCGGCACCTCGGCCGAACTGACACTGAAAACGGTGAAGCTGGCATCCACGAAATGGCTGGACGGGCTGCCCACGACCGGCGACAAATCGGGGCACGCGTTCCGCGATATCGCGCTGGAACAGCAGGTCCTGGAAATGTCGGGAAAAATCGGCATCGGCGCGCAGTTCGGCGGTAAATACTTCTGCCATGACGTGCGCGTGGTGCGCCTGCCGCGGCATGGAGCGTCGTTGCCGGTCGGTATCGGTGTGTCGTGCAGCGCCGACCGGCAGATCAAGGCCAAGATCACGCCGGAGGGTGTGTTCCTCGAGCAGCTCGAAACCGATCCGGCAAAGTATCTGCCGGAGGCGACGGACGACCATCTCGGCGACGACTCGGTGACGATCGACCTGAACCGGCCAATGGCGGAGATCCGCGCCGAACTGACCCGCTACCCGGTCAAGACCCGGCTGTCGCTGACCGGCACGATGGTGGTGGCGCGCGACATCGCCCACGCCAAGCTGCAGGAGCGACTGGATAACGGCCTGAAGCTGCCCGACTACCTGAAGAACCACCCGGTCTATTATGCCGGCCCGGCGAAGACCCCCACCGGCATGGCGACCGGCAGCTTCGGTCCCACGACCGCCGGGCGCATGGACAGCTACGTCGCCGCGTTCCAGGCCGCCGGTGGCTCCCTGGTGATGCTGGCGAAGGGCAATCGTTCCAAAGCCGTCAAGGATGCCTGCCGCACGTTCGGCGGTTTCTACCTCGGCAGCGTCGGCGGTCCCGCCGCGCGGTTGGCGCAGGACTGCATCCGCAAGGTCGAGGTGCTGGAGTTCCCCGAACTCGGCATGGAGGCGATCTGGCGGATCGAAGTCGAGAACTTCCCGGCCTTTATCGTAATGGACGACAAAGGAAACGACTTCTACGATGGGCTTGGATGATGCGCTTCACCATCGATCGGATCGACCACATCGTGCTGAACGTCGAAAGCGTCGAAATCAGCGCCGCCTGGTATCAGCGCGTGCTCGGGATGGAGCGTGAGGATTTCGGCACGCAGAACCGCACCGCGCTGAAATTCGGCGGCCAGAAGATCAACCTGCGGCCGATCGATGCCGATGTAAGGTTATGGCCGACCGGCGTGAATGCCGATCCAGGTGCGGGGGATCTGTGTTTCATCACGGCGGTGCCGCCGGATGAGGTCGTCGGGCACCTGCACGACAACGGTGTGCAGATCCTGCAGGGACCTGTCGAGAAAGCCGGCGCGTTGGGCCCGATCCTGTCGGTGTACTGTCGCGATCCGGACGGCAATCTGGTCGAGATTTCTTCCTATCAGCCCAGGTAGAAGGCTGTGGGAACCATTTCTTGACGACCGACCCCTCGCCCCTGACCCTGGCCGAATTCGACTATCATCTACCTGCCGACCGTATCGCCCACGAACCCGCCCGCCCGCGCGACTCCGCTCGTATGTTGCATATCCGTCACGATGGCATGAGCGACCTCACGATCCGCGACCTGCCCCGCCTGTTGCGCCCCGGCGACCTTCTGGTCGCGAACGACACCCGAGTCTTCCCGGCCCAACTTCACGCCACCCGCGGTGACGCTCGGATCGGCATCACGCTGGACCGGCCGCGTGCCGACGGCACCTGGAAGGCACTTGCCCGGAACGGCCGCCGGCTGCGGATCGGCGACACGCTGACGATCGATGGCCCCGGCGTGCTGACCGTTCGGGTCACCGACAAGGACCCCGACGGCAGCATCGGCCTGGCATTCGACCGCGACGGGGAGGCTCTGATGCGGGCGTTCGAGCAGGCCGGGGCGCTGGCGTTGCCGCCCTACATCCACCGGCCGTTCGGACCCACGCAAGCCGACGCGACCGACTACCAGACGATATTCGCGCAACCGGAGCCCAAGGCCGGAGAAGGCGCGGTGGCGGCCCCGACCGCCGGGCTGCACTTCACCCCCGGTTTGCTGGCGGACCTGCAGGCAGCCGGGGTGCGGCGGGTCACCGTCACCCTGCACGTCGGGATCGGCACGTTCCTGCCGGTACGGGTGGAGCGCGTGACAGACCATCGTATGCACGCCGAGCGGGGCGAGATCACGCCCGAAACCGCCGACACCATCAACGAAGTTCGACGCGGCGGCGGCAGAGTGGTCGCGGTCGGGACCACCAGCCTGCGACTGCTGGAAAGTGCGGCGTTGCCGGACGGGATGGTGCAGCCGTTCCTCGGCGAGACGGCACTGTTCATCCTGCCCGGCTACCAGTTCAAGGCAGTGGACCGGCTGGTAACCAATTTCCATCTGCCCCGGTCCACGTTGCTGATGCTGGTATCAGCCTTCTGCGGCCGGGAGCGGATGCTTGCGGCCTACGCGCATGCGGTGGCGGCGGGGTACCGGTTTCACTCCTACGGCGACGCCTGTTTCCTGGAGCGAGGTTAGATGTCAGCGCAGTTCACCGGCGCAGGTGACGATTGTCTTGACATCGGGCGGGTGCCATCCATTATGCTGCATCGCACCATGAGGAAAACGTCCTTCGCCTAGCTGCCGGGTCAGACCCGGCACGTCCGAAGGAACAAAGATTAGTGACCCCAGTCGCAGACGTCTGGCTCGTTTTTCCGAACCGGCAACCCGCCGCGCGCATGGTAACCCGCCCGCAAGCTGGTCTTGAACGCGTTACCACGCTCCGGCTGACGCATCGTCACCACGCCCGAGGGGTGTTGCGTGCTTTCAATGACCGGGCGCCCCGGGATTTGGACCTGAGCCGGTTCGAAGTTCGGCGACGCACCAACCGCACTCCGTGCCGCGACCGAAACGTCCTCGGGCAAGGGTGCATCCCTTTCCGGGCGGTCGCCTCGCCGATCCATAACTGAGTCCGGCCATTGCCGCCACGTATATTATGAGGGGTCTGATGAAAGCCGTAATCATCGCAGTCCTGTTGGCTGTTTCACTTCAAACTACCCTCGCGTCTGCCCAGGCAACCCAGGCTGTCGATCCGACCATTGGTATCGACAGGCCATTTGGACTCGGTGGTCGTACCTGCAAGCAGTACGACGATACCGGAAGGCTGTACATCTACAGTGAGGGTCTTCCCGCGGTGAATGTTATATCATGGCTGCAACAGTCTGATAACGGTACCAAACCGAATGTGCCGATGCCGCAGGAATTGGCGCAGGCGTTGCCGCTCATGCCGGGGTGCATGCCGGGCAAGCATCACGCCGCGTCGACAAGCCGCTGAGAATCCACACCCAGCGTTTTCGGTGCTGGCAACTGCGAGTCTCCGGTGCGGCACGTAAGTAATACCAAGACGCGCGGCGTTTGTCGCAGGGCGTCGATACGGCCACTTACCCGACCGTACCGCCTGCCAGCTACCGGGCCAAACTGACCATTGCCCGGGTGGGACTTGCACCCACAAGGTGATCGCGCCCTTCGGGGCGCACCAGAATCCGCAAAGGAAGCGCCCATCCGATGCACGCCATGCCCAGCACAAATCCTTCTCTGCGAATTCTGCGCCCCTCTGCTCTGCGTCGAATCGTGGAGCGCGACCGGACACCAGCGATCCCCGCTCACCCACGTTCCCTACCGACCCATCCGACAAGCACACCCCTGCCGAAAAGTGGCCTGTCACCGCAAACACCCGCCCGCCCTGGCACCGCCAAACAATCATAGCGATTTGGAGATTGTGCCAGACCGGATATAGGATCGTGCGCTGCCGCCTTGAAGAACAATAGTGGGAAACCCAGGAGGAGACAGATGCAGTACAAACGGATATCGGCGGATTGCCATCTCGACATGCCGTGGATGCCCCCCGAACTTTTCGTGT
>JAQGHW010000341.1 GCA_028291505.1 Rhodopila sp.
ACTTCAGAGCAGCACCGCTGGTGAAACGATCAAGCTCCAGTCATCGCATTTGACGATTGGGGGGCAGGATGGCCTGGGCGCCGGCGCTGGTCCGGCGGGCGGCATGTCCTTCCTGGCGCCGATCACAATGAACAACAGCCCGGCCAGCAGCATCACACTGGCCAACACCCAGGCGACCAGCATGGTTCTGGACGAAACCGCCGGTGGATCCATACACGAGGTGTTGCTCTATAACGGCGCCACCGAGGTTGCGGACCTGAAAATAAGTGGCCTGTCCCAGCTTTATGCGGAGCAGCTAACCGCGACACCGACGCCGTTCCCGGGATCGGTGTCGTATGTGGAACTCGTGACCCAGCCGGGGACCAATGTCCTGCCAGTGACCGTCCATACCTGATCAGCCCATAGCTGATCGGCATCGTCCGGGAACCGCCAGGCATCCAGGCACTGTTGTCGTCATAACGCGGGTCAAGTACGCCCTGTCCTCTATGTCAACGAAGTCGCCGAGTGCCTCACCGGCCTCGCTTTTTCTCAGCCAGGGCCCTTTACTCAACCCCCACCGGGCGCATGCCCTTTGGCAGCGTCGTCAGCGATTCCGTGGTGTCGAAGTCGCGGAGCACGGCGTCGTCGGCCATTTCGACCTCGCAAACCGATTCGGTGTGCTTGCCGACCAGGAAGCGGGCGCCTGAATCGCCGCTGATCTGCAGGATTTCGGGGAAGAAGCGCCGGTCCCACAGCATCGGGTTGCCCTGCTTGCCGCGGAACGTTGGCAGC
The DNA here is from genome assembly GCA_028291505.1 of Rhodopila sp. Taxonomy (GTDB): domain Bacteria; phylum Pseudomonadota; class Alphaproteobacteria; order Acetobacterales; family Acetobacteraceae; genus Rhodopila. The sequence goes on from JAQGHW010000341.1 coordinate 772, forward strand.
ACGATCAAGCGGCCCTCATCCGGGTCGTACATCGACAGCAGCCGATCGATCATTCGTCCGGTGACCAGCGGCATGTCGCCCAGGCACACTATCGCGGCGGCGCATTCAGGCGGCACCGCGGCGATGCCGGCTTTCAGGCTGGCCGACAGGCCCTCGGCATAATCAGGAGCATGAACGTAACGTACTGGCCGACCGCCCAGGACATGCTCGATCTGTTCGGCCTGGTGCCCGAGCACCACGAGGATGGGGCGGGCGTTGGAGGAGAGGACGTTGTCGACGACGCGGGCGATCATCGTCTTGCCAGCCTTGTCCGGCACCAGGAGCTTGTTGTAGGGCGCCATCCGGCGGGAGCGTCCGGCCCCCAGGATTACCGCCGCGATGGTCGGCGCACTGCGCGGCGCGGCGCCGGACCGAGGTGTGCCCGTGGCCTTTTCGCGTGGCATCGGCCTGGTCTCCATTTCCTTCAGCAGCCCGCCGACACCCATCCGCATCACATCGCGGGAGGTGACGGGCAGGCCGGCGAACAGGCGGGTCAGCACGAAGTCGATCCCGTTGAGGCTGGGGCTGCGGGCACAGCCTGGCAGCTCGTGGGCGGGTCGTTCGCCGATGCGGCCGAGGCAGATCAGGTTGCCGGGATCGACCGGCATGCCGAAGTGGAGGATCTCGCCGCCGGCGCGGACGATGCCGGCGGGTCCGACATCGCGGCGGTCCACCACGGCGGATGCTCCGATCACCAGCAGCAGGTCGGCTCCGGCGGCGATCAGCTCGTCGAGCGACCGGCCGATGGGCTCTGCGTGGTGGGCGCAACGAACGGGTGGCAGCAGGGTGCCGGTCAGGGCGTTGATGCGGGCTTCGGTGATCTGGATCGTCTTGTCGGTGACACTGTCCTTCAGGCCGGGCAGTTCGGTGACGACGAGGCCGACGTTGAGGCGGCGGAATGGATGCAAGGTCGGTGGACTGGCGCCTTGGCGGGCGAGGGCCTCGGCGACGGACAGGACGTTGCCGGGGACCGAGAACGGAATGATCTTGATGGTGGCGATCAGGTCTTTCGGTGCCACCACGGCATAATCTGGTAGCGTTCCGATTGTCAGTGCTTCGTCGATGGTGTTCAGCCGGTCGATCCGGGCGGTATCGATGCGCAGCAGGCCGGGGACTTCGGCCGACAGGTTGACGCGTCCCGTTGCCGCCCGGGATCGCGCGATCAGTGGCGAAACGAGTGGCGTGGCGAGGCGGTCGGCGGCGATGTCTTCCGGGACGTCACCGGGTTCCAGGCGGGCGCAGATCACCTCCAGGCGGCCGGCGGCACGGAGTGCCTCGATCGCGGCGTCGTCGAGCAGGGAACCCTTGCGGATCATCCGCTCGCCGACCTTCTGGCTGTGCGCCATGATGGCGCCCTTGGCCTCCTCCAGCGGGGCAGGGCCGAATTTCACGGGGTCGGCTTCGGGGGCAGCGGGGCGTTGCGGCGCACGGCGACGATCTCGGCGATGATCGACAGGGCGATTTCCGGGGCGGTCACGGCCTCGATGTTCAGGCCGACGGGGCCGCGGATGCGAGACAGCGCGTTGTCCTGGTGGCCGAGGTCGCGCAGCCGTTTCAGGCGGGCGGCGTGGGTGCGGCGGGAGCCGAGGGCGCCGATGTAGAACGCCTGGGATTTCAGGGCGCGGTCCAGGGCGGGGTCGTCGAGTTTCGGGTCGTGGGTCAGGGTGACGACGGCGGTGCGGCTGTCGGGGACGAATTTGTCCAGCGCTTCGTCGGGCCATTCCGTGGAGATCACGGTGTCGGGGAACCGTTCGTCGGAGGCGAAGGAGCGGCGGGGGTCGACGATCGTCACGGCGAAACCGCAGGGGGCGGCGAACGGGACCAGGGCCTGGGCGATGTGGACGGCTCCCACCACGATCAGGCGGAGGGGCGGGTTGTAGGCGTGGAGGAAAAAGTCGGTCCCGTTCAGCTTGACGGTGCCGCTTTCGTCTCGGTCGAGCGCACGGGCGGCGGCTTCGTTCAGGTCGGCGGGGGCTTCGGGGTCGGGCAGCAGGCGCTGCTCGCCGGACGGAAGCTGGGTGGCCAGGACGACGGGACGCTTGGCTTGCCTGGCCTGATCCAGGGCGGCGAGGATTTCCGGTGTCATGGATGGTGTCCTTGGTGTTGGTTTCTTGCGACGGGCCGTGCGACGGGCCGGCCGATGATGATGCGTTTCGATCCTAAAGGGGGGCGGCGCTGAAACAAAGCCTGTGAGGTGATGATGCCATGACGGGATCGGCGGGTGCCGGTGCGGGCTAGAGCATTTTCACGCTGCACAGTCAGCCTGAAAATGCTCTAACTCTTTGTTTGATCGTATGATTCACACGCTTCGTGCGAACAGCGCGTCCTGCGGACGACGAACGTTGCCCTCGCGTTTCGTCAGCCTGGCTGACGCCAGCGAAACGCTGGCGGCTCAGCGTGACCATGCTCTAGCTCAGCTTTTCGACGAAGACCTTGACCTTGCCGCCGCAGGCGAGGCCGACTTCCCAGGCGCGTTCGTGGCTGACGCCGAAATCCAGCAGTTGCGGGCTGCCGGTGTCGATTGTCTGCATGGCCGCGTCGGCGACCGCGCCCTCAATACAGCCGCCGGAGACTGATCCGGCCATACGGCCCGATTTGGTGACCGCCATCTGGCTGCCGGCCGGGCGCGGCGAACTGCCCCAGGTTTCCGTTACGGTGGCGACGGCGACCTGCTCGCCGGCCGCGCGCCAGGCGGCGGCGGTGGACAGGACATCCTCGACTTCTGAGATACTCATGGATTGGTTCCCTTCATCGTTGGCAGGCGGGGGGAGGCGGATCGGGACAACAGATCGATCAGGGCGCGCAGGCTGGCCAGATTGTGGACGGGGCGGAATTCGTCGACATGCGGCAGCATTGCGCGGATGCCTTGTGATCTTGGCTCGAATCCGCTCCAGCGCAACAGGGGGTTGAGCCATATCAGCCTTGTGCAGGAACGGTGGAGGCGGTCCATGTTCTCGGCGAGGCCCTGTGCGCCGTCGCGGTCGAGGCCGTCGGTGATCAGCAGCACGACCGCGCCTTGACCGAGCACGCGCTTGGCCCAGAGGTGGTTGAAGCTGGCGATGGCCTCGCCGATGCGGGTGCCGCCGGACCAGTCGGGCACGGCGTGGGCGACCATCTGGAACGCCACTTCCGGGTCGCGGGCGCGCAGTTGGCGGGTGACGTTGGACAGGCGGGTGCCGAACAGGAAGACGTGCACGCGGTCGCGGTCGTTGGTCACGGCGTGCAGGAAATGCAGCAGGATCTGTGCGTAACGGGCCATGGAGCCGGAGATGTCGCACAGCACGACCAGCGGGGGCGGACGGGTGACCCGGCGGTTGCGCTGGATGGTCAGGATTTCGCCGCCCTGGCGCAGGCTGGCGCGGATCGTCCGCCGCAGGTCGGTCTTCGGGCCGTTCTGGTCGGCGCGCAGGCGGCGGGTCCGGCGCAGGTCCAGTGGCAACACCAGGCGGCGGATTTCACGTTTGGCCTCGGCGATTTCGGCGGCGCCCATGGCCTCGAAATCCATCTGCTGCAGCCGCTCCTGCTGCGACATGGTCATGGTCATGTCGGTGACCGGAGGGTCATCCTTCGGCTGCGGCGGCTTGTCCTTTTTCGAGGCGAATGCCTCGGCGACGCGGCGCGAGGCTGGGGGGGCGCGTTCGGCTTTCTTTTCTTTCTGGGCGTCCAGCAGGGCCATGGCCGCCGCCTGGTCCGCCGCCGATGGATCGCGCCAGAACAGGGCGAAGGCCTGGTCGAAGACCTCGCGATGCTCGTGGCGGTGCACCATCACGGTGTGGAGAGCGGTGCGGGCCTGGATCTTGGAGGCCAGGTCGATGCGGGTCAGCGCCTCCTGCGCGGCGATCGTCTCGGCTGGTCCGACGGGTAGGCCGGCGCGGCGCAGCAGGCGAGCGAAGTGCATGACGTTTGCTGCCAGGCGGGGGGCTGGCTGGTGCAGAGGGTCGTTCATGTGGTTCGGGTTATCGGCGGGCGTCATCGGGGGTACTGGAAGCCATGCGGTGCGACGGTGCAAGGGGCGGCGTCTTTCGGGGGAATTGGGGCATGTTTTCCGTTGGGCGTTGCGATACAACTGTCAATGTCGCTGGCGACACATGGATTTATCAGTGCCTGATGAGGGACCCGTATGAGTGACCAGGAATTTGCCGCCACCATCAGTCAAACCGCGCAGGAGGTGTTTCGCCAGCCGTCGCTTCCATTCAGTCCCGCTCTGGTGTTCCGGGAGATCCCGGGTTTCGATTCTATTCTCGCCATTCAATTCATCCTGGCGATCGAGAGCGCGTTGGACATTACCCTGGATGAGCAAGAGGTCGATAACATGCACACGATGGGTGACCTGATGACGCTGCTGAAGGTGAAGAAGGGCGGGTAGAGGGGGATAGGTGTTGCTTGGGCGCGCCCTGCGGGATCCACCCGTCGCCGGGCGGTAGATCGGGACGGTTGCGGAGACGGGCGCCCGGTCTTCGGCGAGCAAGCAAGGTTCAACACGGAGCGCACGAAGAACCGGGAGTGCGCGGAGAAAGGTAGGATGGCGCTTCGCGCGATCCGATCTTGCGCACGGTGCGTGATGAAACAGGTGCCAACTGGTGGAGAGGGTTAAGCCCGGGCCGTGACGGTGCGGATGGCGGACGGGGTGTTTAGTCCTCGACGCCCAGGCGCTGGGCGAGGCCGATGCGCTGCAGCTTGCCGGTGGCGCCTTTCGGGATTTCCTCCAGGAAGACGATCTTGCGGGGAACTTTGAAGGCGGCCAGCCTGGTGGCGACGAAGGCGCGCAGGATTTCGGGGTCGGCTTCGGCGCCATCGTGCAGCACGACGGCCGCGGCGACGTCCTCACCGAATGTCCGGCTGGGCATGGCGAACGTTACGACCTGCCGGACCGAGGGATGCTCCATCAGGACGTTGTCGACCTCGATGGGGGTGATCTTCTCGCCGGCGCGGTTGATGATCTCCTTCAGGCGGCCGGTCAGGCGGAGGTAGCCCTGGTCGTCCAGAACGCCCTCGTCGCCGGTGCGAAACCATCCGTCGTGGAAGGCGGACGCGTTGGCGGTGGGGTTGCTCTCGTAGCCCGGCGTGACGTTGGGGCCCCGGATCACGACCTCGCCGATTGATCCCTTTGGCAGCAGGGTTCCGGCCGCGTCCATGATCGAGACGTCGGGGCCCGCGGCGATGCCGACACTGCCGGCGAAGCGGGGTGCCGGCGGCAGCGGGTTGCTGGCCATCTGGTGAGTGGCCTCGGTCATGCCGTAGGACTCGATGACGGGTACGCCGAATGTCGTTTCCAAAGCGGTCATGACGGCGGGCGGCAGGGAGGCGGACGAACTGCGGATGAAGCGAAGTTGGCCGGCGGCGATGACGTCCTTGAAGCGGGGTGCGAGGTCCAGGAGCGCCTGGTGCATGGTGGGAACGGCAGTGTACCAGGTCGGGCGGATTTCGCGCAGCCAGGTGAAGAAGCGGAAGCCGCTGAGGCCCGGGGTGCAGATCACCGACCCGCCGGCCGCGACCGACGACAGGACCGCGGCGATCAGGCCGTGGATGTGGAACAGCGGCATGATGTTCAGGCAGATGTCCGACGGTCCCAAGCGCAGCGTCTGGCCGATATGGCGTGCGGAGGCGGCCAGGTTGGCATGCGTCAGCGGCACGATCTTGGGGCGCGCGGTGGTGCCGGAGGTGTGCAGCACGAGTGCCACGTCATCGGCGCCGGCGGGGCCGGGCAAGGTGGGTACGCCGACCATTCCCGATGCCGGAGCGAGGGTGAAGGCACCGGCGCAGGGGGGATCGGGGACCAGTTCGATGATCGGGATGCCCTGTTCGGCGGCGACCGCGCGCGCCGGGGTTTCCGCGCCGTGCTGGACGATCAGCGCCCGGGCCTTGAGGTCGGAGAGGTAGAACGCGAACTCCTCAACCCGGTAGGCGGGATTGAGCGGCGCGGTGACGGCGTGGCACGCCACCGCGAGGAACGCCGAGGCGGCTTCCGGTCCGTTCGCCAGGACGATGGCCACCCGGTCGCCGCGGCCGACGCCGGCGGCATTCAATGCGGCACCGGTTCGTTCGGCGAGCGTCCGCAGGCCCTGGAACGACAGCGGCGGCTGTCCTGGCGCGCCGATCGCGGCGGCCTCGGGCGAACCGGCGGCCAGCAGCGCGGTCATGGTCGTGGGATTTGTCATGATGCGGCGGTTTTCCGGAATGAGGCGTTCGGTCCCTGGTCGAGCAGCCAGGCGTTGGCCGCTATGCGGAGCCAGGTGGCATGATCCCCGTTGTTGGGATCGGGCAGGATCACGAAGTCGTCCACGTAACCGCGCATGACCCCGGGGGCGAGCAACTCCACCACGCCCGGTCGCCGGTTGTATGAGCAGCGGGTGAGATACAGCAGGGTGTTGGTGCCGTATTCATTCAGTCGCAGGAACAGCGGCAGCACCTCGGCAAAGCGCAGGCGTTCGGGTTTTTCCTCCCACAGCTCCCGTTCGCCGGCGAACGCGAGCGGGATGGGATGCTTGCGAGGCTCCGCCCGCGAGATGGTCACGATTTTGCGGCCGGCCCGCATGGCCTCATAGAATTTGCGGCGCAGATAGCCCAGACGCATGGTCTGCTGGGCAAACACGGTCGCCTCGTCCAAGGTGCCTCCGTGGACGTTGGTATGCCAGCGAATGCCGTACCGATCGGCGTACAGGCAATACTCGCCGGTCGGCCCATCCGGCAGGCCCAGGTTGAGCTCTGCCTTGTCGGAGGTAGCGCGAAACTCATCGTCCAGCGCGATCATCAGGCTTTTCAGCGGCGTATTGCCAAAGCGCAGCAGGCCGAGGACCTCGCAGCCGCCCTTGCGCTGTGCCAGGCCGAACGAACAGTTGTCGCCGAGGCTTTCGAAGTGCTGCAGGATCATGGCCATTTCGACGCCGAGAGCGGCCTTGATCGCGTCCGGCAGCTGGTCGACGGTTTCGTCCAGGAAACGGTCGGATGTTGCGATCGGCCCGGGCGGCGTGATGTCGTCATCGCGGATCCGCGCCAGCGCGGCGTGGCGTTGCGGAAGCGGCAGGATTTCGATCGAGTCCAAAAGGAAACTGAGGAAATTGGGCTTCTGTCCGGGATTGAACGGGTGCATCGGCAGCCCGTCGGGCAGGGCGAAGCTGAACGAGAGAACGCCGCCTGGCTCAGACAACTCGGGCGGCAGCGGGATCGCGAGGCTGGTGTCCACGCCGATGCGGTATTGCCCGATGACAGCGCCCGACAGCAGGATGTTGATGCGCTGGAAAGCCATGAAGCTGCGGATGTAGAGCGGCGACAGGGTGATGCGGGCCAGGTACTGGCCGGTTCGGACGGGTGCGGGAAGGTCCGCCGTGCAGACTCGATCGTCGGCCCATGCATCGCCATGGGGATCCCGCAGCCAACCCTGGCGAAGCAGGCTGCGTCCCGGGTCGGCGTCGCCAAAGCGGTATAGCGCCGGCTCCGCCGGTTCGCCGAAGGGGGCGGGTGCCGGCGCCTGGACAAGTTTGCCCTCCACCAGTTTCGGCGAGAAGCGTTCCATCGCCTGCTTCATCCACGGCGGATAAATCCGCACCGCATACAGGCAGAGACCGAGCGGACGATCGTCGTGGCCGAGGTCCATGAAGTCCATGCGGACGAAGCATGGATGCTCAAAGCGGAGATTAATTGGCTCACCGGGCGCGATCTGACCTTCGGGGATATCGCAGCGCAGGCGGGTCCACCCGATGACCGCGGCCGAACCAATCAGGCGGTCGTTGGCGAACACCCGTACGACCGCGGACCTGAGGCCGTAACGTCCGGTCGGGATGGCGAAATCAGCCTCAATGGTGAGTGGGGTGCCATCGAGGCGCGGCGGCAGGCGAAGGCCGCTCTCTGATCCGAGCGACCAGACATGGCTTTCTTCCTGGCCGCTCCACCCGAAGGTGCGGTGTTCGGCGCTGTTGCCGTCGCGGTGGAAATCGACGACGAACACGCTGCCGCCGCGACGGTTTCCCCCGTCTTTAGGCGACGCGGCCGCGGGTGGGGGCGCCGCGGCCGCGGGTGGCGTCTTGAGGTCCGCCAGCGCAGCTTCAGCGATTGGCGTCATGGCGGTGTCGGGCGGCATCCCTCGTTGTATCCCAATCGAATGAAGTGATCCTGCGCGGACTTCGCCACGCCGCGTTCCAGGCCGATTCTTACGTGACCATATCGGGAAACATACCAGTCTGCGTCAACGGGGATGTCGAATGGAAGGCGGCCTTCGAAATATCCCTGTTCAGCGTAATGATGTGCAACGGATAGAAATGTTTCGTTATCGACTGCTTTTGCCGCCTCAGGGTAGCGTGTGCGGTACCATGATTGGTCGATCGGAATGGCCAAGAGCATACTCTTGACGATGGCAACAAAATCATCGCGTTCGATGTCGACCCTTAGGCGTCCGCGGGTCGGAATGATCCGCAGACGGGTTTTCAATTGGGCGAAGGGAACCGGGTCGGTCAGATCGCGCCAGCCAGCCGCGAAAGGCCGGCGTCCTTCGAAGTAGCCATGCTTTTGAAAATGCGACTGCGGCGTTTCGGCCGGCATGCGACCCAGATAGTCCGCCACGGCCGGATATTCGGCCTTGTACCAGTCGTCATTCACTGGGATCTCCCGCAGGAAACCCTTCAGCACGTCCAGCACATCGTCATACAGCAGCGATAGACGCGTAGTGTCTGCCACCACGTACCGGTCCATCCATTTGCTGAGCATCGTGTAGGGCGGGACATAGCGCATATCAGCGAATACAAACGAAGCTGTTCGGAAATAAATCATCGCTGAACTGTAATCGCATGCGATGCGAGCTGGACGCGGATCCCGGTGAGTTCAATCCAGCAATCATCGATATCCTGCCTGCGGCATGCAATCGTTGCACTGCGGCGGTTTTAGCGGCGCCGTTCCGTTCAACGCAAGCACGGAGTGACACCGGATCCGCGGTGCTTGGGTGGCTGCGTGCGCAGGCGAGCATGCCTGCTAGCCACCACCGATTTTCGGAATGAGATAGATCTCGCTGCCCGGCTTCAGTTCCGCCGCGTAGGCGTCCTGGAATATCTCGCCGTCGATCGCGATGGCCATGCTTTCCTCGATCTGCTTGCCGAGGCCGGGAAACCGACGCTCCAGCTCCAGCACCAGCCGGCGGAAGGTTGTCGCCTCGACCTCGAATTCAGTCTGGCCGCCGGCGAACTGCTGGCCGGCGGAACCCGAGGAGAGGACAACGGTCGGCATCAGGCCATGATCGTTCTTGGTTGCATCAGTTCAGGTGTCCGATCATGGTCCAGTTGGTTGTTGCGGTTTGTTGCGGGACCTGGCGGGCTACGGCTTGGGGGCGTCGTCTTCCGCAAGCAATCTAGGGGTTAACACGGAGTACACGAAGAACCACGAAGGTTCACGGAGAAAGCAGCAGGATGGCGCTTCGCGCGGCGCGATCCTTGGCATTGCGTCGCAGGAAGCCTTGGGGCGATCGCTCCGGTAGGCCATTGCGCTCCTGGTAACGCCGATCCCGGGGCGTCGGGGCCGTCGTGGCCCGGATAGGCTGGCCACGACGGAGGTTGGCTCCAAGGGGGATGGCTCTGCCTTCCGCTTAGGCTTGGGCGTCGAACGCGGCGCGGACCTTGGGCGGCGACATCGGCAGGTCCGGCATCCGCAGGCCGGTGGCGCTGCGGATGGCGTTGGCGATCGCTGCCATCGGCGGGACGATCGGCACCTCGCCGACGCCACGGGCGCCGAAGGGATGGCGCGGGTTGGGGACCTCGACCAGCACCGCTTCGATCATCGGCACGTCGGAGGCGACGGGGACGCGGTAATCCAGGAAGCCCGCATTCTCCATCTGGCCTTTGGCATTGTAGATGTATTCCTCGTTCAACGCCCAGCCGATGCCCTGCGCGGCGCCGCCCTGAATCTGGCCCTCGACGTAGCTTGGGTGGATCGCCTTGCCGACGTCCTGGACCGCGGTGTAGCGCTCGATCGTGACGTGGCCGGTTTCCTTGTCCACCGTTACGTCGCAGATATGGGCGCCGAAACCCGGACCCGCGCCTTGGGCGTTGATCGACACCTCGGCGATCAGAGGACCGCCGGTGCGGGCGGCCTTGAGTGCCAATGTCGCCAGATCCAACGGCTCAAACGCACCGGCGTTGGAGCCGGCGGGGTAGGCCTTGCCGTCCTTCCATTCCACCGCCTCGACCGGGATGTCCCAGGTCTGCGCGGCGCGCTTCTTCAGGTCTTCGACGATCTTCTCGGCCGCCTGGGTGGCGGCCATGCCGGTGGCGAAGGTGACGCGCGAGCCGCCGGTGACGTGGGTGAAGCCAATCGAGGCGGTGTCGGCCACGATGGTGCGGACGGATGTGGCCGGCACGCCAAGGACCTCGGCTACCATCATGCCGATGGAGGCGCGCGACCCGCCGATGTCCGGGCTGCCGGTGGCGGCGGTCACCGATCCGTCTTCGTTCACGTGCACCTGGGCGGTGGATTCGCCGCCGATGTTGAACCAGAACCCGGTGGCCAGACCGCGGCCCTGGCCTGGCTTCACCGGTGACTTCCAGTGCGGGTGCGACTTGACGGCGGCCAGCACGGCGGTGAAGCCGATGTTCTGGTGGGTCGGGCCGTAATGGGTCTTGGTGCCGTTCTTGGCCGCGTTCTTCTCGCGCAGGGTCAGCGCGTCGATGCCCAGCTTGATCGCCAGTTCATCCATCAGGCTTTCCACGGCGAAGGACGTGATCGGCGCACCGGGAGCACGGTATGCCGCCACTTTCGGGCGGTTGCTGACGACGTCGTAGCCGACGACATCGACGTTTGGCAGATCATACATGGCGAAGCCGCACATGCAGCCTGGCCCGATCGGCGACCCGGCGAAGGCGCCGGCCTGGTACTTCAGCACCTGTTTGGCGGCGACGATGGTGCCGTCTTTCTTGGCACCGATTTTGACCTCCATCCAGGCACCCGAGGTCGGGCCGGATGCCTTGAACACGTCTTCCCGCGTCATCTGCATCTTCACGGTGCGGCCGGATTTCTTCGACAGCGCGACGGCGATCGGTTCCAGATACACCAGCGTCTTGCCGCCGAAGCCGCCACCGATCTCGGCCGGGTTCACCCGGATGTTGGACATGTTCATGCCCAGCAGCTTGGCGGTGTAGGCGCGGACCATGAAATGGCCCTGGCTGGAGCTGTGGATCTGCACCTGGCCGTCCGGTGAATAGGTCGCCAGGCAGGCGTGCGGTTCAATGTAGGCCTGGTGGACGGGTTGGGTGGTGTAGGTGCCCTCCACGATGACGTCGGCGTCCTTGAAGCCGGCCTCGACGTCGCCCTTGCGGAAGGTGACGACCTTGGCGATGTTCGACGGCTTGGTCGGCTTCGGATCGACACCACTGGTGAACATGTCGTCGTGCAGGATCGGCGCGTTCGGAGCCATCGCCGCTTCGACGTCGATGACGTGGGGCAGGATTTCATATTTGACGTCGATCAGCGCGAGTGCCTCATCGGCGATCGCCTGGGTGGAGGCAGCGACGGCGGCGAGCGCGTGGCCTTCATACAGCACCTTGGTGCGGGCCATGCAGTTCAGCGCCAGATCGCGGAAGTTCATCGGGCCTTCGCCGACGAAGGCTTCTTCCGAGGGGATATCAGGGAAATCTGCTGCCGTAACGACTCCGAAGACGCCCTTGAGCGCCTCGGCCTTGGTCGTATCAATGGATACGATACGAGCATGCGCATGGGGTGAGCGGAGCATCTTGCCCCACAGCATCCCCGACGCCCGCGTATCGGCGGCAAACACCGCTCGGCCGGTCACCTTGTCGACCCCATCGGGGCGGATGGGACGGGTGCCGACAACTTTCAGGCTGGAATCGATGTAGTTCATCCAACAGTCTCCCCTCGGAGTTCAGCGGCGGCGTCCATGACGGCACGGATCACCTTGTCGTAGCCGGTGCAGCGGCAGAGGTTACCGGCGAGCCAGTAGCGTGCCTCGGTTTCAGTTGGGTTGGGATTCTCATCCAGCAACGCCTTGGTCGCGACGATCAGGCCCGGGGTGCAGAATCCGCACTGCAGTGCCGCATGTTCCAGGAACTTCTGCTGGACGGGATGCAGCTTCTCGCCGGTGGCGATGCCTTCGATGGTGGTGATCGAGGTGCCCTCGGCTTCGACGCCCAGGACGAGGCAGGAGCAGACGAGGCGGCCGTCCATGATGACGGAGCAGGCGCCGCAGTCGCCGGATGCGCAGCCTTCCTTGCTGCCGGTCAGGCCGACCACGTCGCGCAGGACGTCGAGCAGGGTCTGCTGGGTTTCGCAGAGGAATTCGGAGGATTCGCCATTGATGGTGGCGGATACGTATGATTTAGCCATCTCAGTGAGCCTTTCCGTTCTTGATGCCCGCGGCGCGGTCGAAGGCGATCGCGGCGGTGCGGCGGGCGAGGACGCCCGCGATCTTGGTGCGATACTCGATGGTGCCGCGCTTGTCGCTGATCGGCTTGGCGGCGGCCTGGGCGGCGGCATCCAGTTTCGCCAGTGTGTCGGCATCGAGCGTGTGCCCGATCAGCGCCGCGGCCGCGGCTGGAACCATGATCACGGTCGGTGCGACGGCACCCAGCGCGACGCGGGCGGCGGTGCAGACGCCCTTGGCGTCGAGGGTGAGGCTGACCCCGCAACCGACGACGGCGATGTCCATTTCGGTGCGCGGGATGAACCGCAGGTAGGCGTCGCTGGACCGAGCGGGGCGTGGCGGGAGCTTGAATTCGAGGATGAACTCGTCCTTTGCCAGCGAGGTGCGGCCGGGGCCGGTGGGGATCTGCTCGACCGGGATTTCACGGCGGCCCTTGCTGCCGACGACCACAGCGATGGCGTTGGCGGCGAACAAGGCCGGCACGCTGTCGGCGGCGGGTGAGCCGTTGCACAGGTTGCCAGCGAGCGAGCAACGGCCCTGGATCTGGGTCGAGCCGATCAGGTCGAGGGCTTCGACCAGGCCCGGCCAGGCGGCGGTGAGGCCGGCATGGGCTTCGACGACGGCTCCGGGGGTTCCGGCACCGATGACGAAGCCGCCGTTTTCCTCGCGGATGCCGATGATCCCCGGGATCTTCTTGGTGTCGACGATCAGTTCCGGCTTCACCCGGCCGGACCGAAGCTGCACGAGAAGGTCGGTTCCTCCGGAAAGGACCTTCGCCAGGCCGGATGAACCGGCCAGGAGTTTAACCGCATCGTCCACCGAAGTGGGTGCGGCATAGCTGAGACTTGACATCATCGCTCCCGATCTAACGCGTTTGGGTCCCCCCGGTCGCGGTTCCGGGGTGGTCGGGGGTAACGTTAGGCGATAGAACCCGCGTGGTCGAGGGGGGCAGGGCCCGGGGGGGTGGTTTGGGAAGCGATGGCGGGCTGTGGATTGCTAGCCGGGGCGATCCGAATCACGAGTGGCCAGCAGGCTGGAGATGGAAGTCGTTGCAGGAAGGTTCTCAAGACTCTTGCCGTAGCGGCGTAACACTGTCTCCGTCGGGACGTCGTGCCCACCTCGGGCGACACGCCCGCGAACCCGAGCCAGTGACGTCAGTGCATTGTTAAGGCCGACATAAACGAGGGTGATCTTGTATCCGACGGCTCGTGCGCAGGCCATCATCCGCAGTTCGCTATGGCCAGTCAGCGTTGTCTCGATGGCGAAACTCCTCCCACTCTCCATCAGCTTCCGCCGTTCGGAGGCAGCAATTCGGCCCGCCCGGAGCATGATAGCGGGCCCGCCCTTGTGACCCGGCTGCAGTCGCGCCGCGATCGTGTCGGGGTTCACCACGGGTATTCGATCGGGGACGCGATACCGAGCGACGATCGTCGATTTGCCGGCGCCGTTCGGGCCGGCGAACACCCAGAACTGAGGCCCGGCGGTCACAGATCGCGGATGACCGTATCCGGCGCGTAAAGATTGATCTGCACCAGTTGCTTTGTGCCATCCGGGTTGTGCCGGATCAAAAGACCCTCCTGGGCGTCGTCGTCCGCCGTGTACCCGGCGACGCCGGCTTCCAGGACCTCACGCAACGCCCAGTCTTCGTCTTGCTCAAGCAGCCTTGGCAGGTCCTGCCAGAGGCGCTCGAGGCCGTCGATTTGGTCCGACATCGGTTCCTGTCCTACTGCTTAACCGCCAGCGGATCGAATTTAGCATTGGCCTTGCGGCATATCGCCACGATACACCCTCGAGAGGTGGGATGCCCACGAGAATTGGCCAACAAGTCTGTTTGGGATGTCCCGGGACCCAGACCAGCGCGATTCGTAGCACCACCAAGCTTAACGCGATTTCTCGCCCAATTAGACGCAGTGTGTT
>JAQGHW010000128.1 GCA_028291505.1 Rhodopila sp.
AGGCCGCGCCGCCGCGCTGCTGCCCTACGATCCCATCGCCGACGCCCTCGTCCTGATCGAGCAATTCCGTTTTCCCGCCCTGGCCGCCGGCGTCGATCCAACCCTGGTCGAGCTCCCCGCCGGCCTGAGCGAGGACAATGAAGACCCCGCCAACACCATCCGCCGCGAAATGCGCGAAGAAATGAACCTCGAAGCCGACCGCGTCGAACCCATCGGCGGTTTCCTGCTGACTGCCGGCGGTTCCGACGAATTCTGCCACCTCTACGTCGGCCGTGTGACCGCACCACCCGCCGACGGTGAGGGGATTGCCGGCACAGGCGGCGAAGCCTCCGAAAACGAGGATATCCGCATCCGCGTCTGGTCCGCCGACGAAGCCATCGAGGCCGCCTTCGCCGGCTATTTCACCAACTCGATCACCGCGATCGCCCTGTTCTGGCTGGCCAGCAGGCGAGACCGGCTTAGACGGAAATGGATGACCCCATGACCCAGCGTCTGTTCCTCGACGACCCCGCCCTGGCCACCACATCCGCGACCGTGCTCACCAGCGGACCGGAGGGCATCGTGCTCGACCGCACCGTGTTCTACGCCCGCGGCGGCGGCCAGCCCGGCGACACCGGCACGCTACACTGGAATGGCAACGAAACCCCGATCGCCGAAGCCGTGAAAGGGCAGGGCGACGCAATCCTGCACCTGCCCGCCGCCAACGCGGCATTGCCGCCACCCGGTTCGGTCGTGCAAGCAACGATCGACTGGCAGCGCCGCCACGCTCACATGCGCATGCACACCGCGATGCACCTGCTATGCAGCCTGATCAAGGGTGCCGCGGTCACCGGCGGATCGGTCGGCGCCGACAAATCCCGCCTCGACTTCGATCTGCCCAATCCCCCGCCGAAGCAGGACATCGAGACCGCCCTGAACGCCCTGATCCAGGCCGATCATCCAGTGCAGATCGAGTGGGTTGACGAATCCGTCCTCGACACCAATCCGAACCTGGTCCGCACCATGTCGGTGCAGCCGCCGCGCGGAACCGGCCGGCTGCGCCTGATCCGCATCGGCCAGGGCGAGACGCCGATCGATCTACAGCCCTGCGGCGGCACCCACGTATCCCGCACCGCTGAGATCGGGCCCATCCGCGTCCTGAAGATCGAGAACAAAGGCAAACAGAACCGCCGCATCATCATCGCGCTAGCCGGCGAAAACGAACCGGTCCTGTCCGCAAAGTAAACAATCGGCCATCAGGCTTGGGATAAGCGGTCGCCCTGCCCATATATCCGGTGGGTTTGTTTCAGAAAAAGGGGCGGCTCCATGTCAATTTCCGACGTCTTGCACAGCAAGGGCCATCAGGTGGTAAAGGTTCGCACGACCGATACCGTCGAAACCGCCGTGCGCAAGCTCTCCGAACAGCGCATCGGCGCCGTCGTCGTCGAGGACCAATGGATGCGTCACGCCGGCATCTTCTCGGAACGCGATTTCGTTAACGCCATCGCAGAGCACGGTTCGCGGACGCTGACGTTCCCGGTGGAAAAGCTGATGACTGGCCACCTCGTCACCTGCCGACCGGCCGACAGCGTCGAAACCGCCCTGGCGGCAATGACAATGGCCAAAATCAGGCACCTGCCGGTCGTCGATGCCGGCAAACTGATTGGCATCGTCAGCATAGGAGATCTGGTCAAGCATCGCCTCGACGAGAAGGCCCTGGAAGCCAACGTCCTGCTCGACATCGCTCGCTTGCACGCATAGCCACCAACGCGGCCAACACGTTCCCTATAAGTGACGACATCCCGAGTCTCCGATGACTCCGGGACCATCCCCCCCTCCGTGTCATGACCCGGCTCGGCCCGGCCACCCACGCCCCAAGAAGCCTCTCTAGCTCGCCAACTCCCGCATGATCGAATACAGATCCGACTTCTCTTCGAACCCGATGCCAGGAAGATCCGGCAGCGTCACGATACTATCGCGCACTTTCGTTCCGTCCGGGAAACCACCATACGGCTGGAACACATCCGGATAGCTCTCGTTGCCACCCAACCCGAGGCCAGCCGCGATGTTCAACGACATCTGGTGCCCACCATGCGGGATGCAACGCTTCCAGGACCAGCCATGGTCTTTCAGCATCGCCAGCGTGCGCTGATACTCACACAGCCCGTACGACAGAGCGCAGTCGAACTGCAGCCAGTCCCGATCCGGCCGCATGCCGCCATGCCGGATCAGGTTGCGCGCATCCTGATGGCTGAACAGATTCTCACCAGTGGCCATCGGCCCCGGATAGAACTCCGCCAAAGCCGCCTGCAACTGGTAGTCCAGCGGATCGCCGGCTTCCTCATACCAGAACAGGTCGTACTCCCGCAGCATCTTCGCATAACCAATAGCCGCCTCAAGATCGAAACGTCCATTCGCATCGACCGCAAGCCTGGCGTTCGCACCAATTTCCTTCAGCACCGCCTCGATACGCCGGCGGTCTTCCGCAATCGTTTCCCCACCGATCTTCATCTTGACAACGGTATAGCCACGCTCAAGGTAGCTGCGCATCTCCGAACACAGCGCCGAGTCGTCCTTGCCCGGATAATAATACCCACCCGCTGCATAGACAAAAATATTCGGATCAGCAACGACACCGTGCCGTTCGGCCAGCAGCCGGAACAGCGGCTTGCCGGCGATCTT
>JAQGHW010000348.1 GCA_028291505.1 Rhodopila sp.
CTGTTCTTGTTCGCCCCCAGGTTCCGGACGATCTCATCTGTTCTCCCGCCCCGCTCGTTTCCGACGCGATTCGCCAGCCACGGACGCCGTGTTCAATGCGCGCATCGCTGCCGGAGCCCCCTCAAGAAAGCGCACGACCGCAGCTCTGATGACTGAAACAAGGTCATCGGGCGTCTTCATGTCATACACCCAACGGCGAATCGCTAGGTAGAACAGCTCGCCGTGCAGGCCCCAGGCTATTTCCAGCTCGTCAGCCGACATGGGTCGATTCCGCTGTCCCGCCAGCCCAGCGCTGCGCCGCAATTCGACGGCCACAGGCTCCACCACCCTTTTCTGGATGCGATGCCTTTTCTTCGAGTTGATGCCTACGAGGGCCGTAGCAAGGAACAGGTCAAGGAACTTCTTGACGGGATCCACCGGGCTATTCTTTCGGCCTTCGGAGTGCCTCTACGCGACCGCTACCAGGTCTATCAAGTGCACTCCGAATCGAACTTCATTGTTCAGGACACCGGGCTCGGTATCGATCGCACCAAGAACGTTGTCTTCATCGGAATCGCGAGCCGGCAACGAACCGAGCAGCAGAAGACAACCCTCTACAGAAAACTCGTCGAGGAATTGAAGGTCTGCGGTATCGAACAAAACGATATCGTCGTCTCCATCGTTACGAAGTCAGACGCCGATTGGAGCTTCGGAAACGGACGGGCACAGTTCCTCACGGGCGAACTCTAGAATGGATCAGCCGCAATATCTGTCGTAACTGTCTCATGGTCAGCTCTCTTCGCCCGCATCAGGTGCTCCTCGTGGAGGATCACGAGGGGCCCGGCGGCCTCAAGCTGACGCAACGCGCCTTTCACCACGGCAAGCTGAGAGTTCCCGGAATGAAACCCGCTTTGCCGTCCGCCACATCGGGATTGTGTTGGACGTAATTACTACCGGCATACTTCTCTATTGCTTCCCTTGGACGGCAGTAGGCTGCCAGGTAGACGGAGACTGCCCAGAACCTTGGGGGTGATTAGGCCACTCGCCGAAATGGACGTCGAGCCCAGCGCTCGGCAACGGCATGGTCGCGGTCGCGCGTGCCGTTCACGACGGAGGTCCATATTTTCAGCATCAAATGAGCGCCGCTCGGCGACCAGCGCATCTGCTGCTGAGCATTCATTCGCCGATGCAACAGCCATTGCACCGTGTTCTCGGTGACCTGCCGCGCCGCGCACAACGAGTGGTACTCGCTGGCGCGAGCGCTGACAGAACCCACTAGTATCGCCCATCAGAGAAGGGCGATACGTCGTGATTTGCTTGAAGTAGCGGACTCACGCGGCGAATCGCGGTCGCAGTGCGACTCACGCTTCTCTGCGATCGGGTACTAGGCGTCGAGCAGCACACCGGGCCAGGCTCGACTGCGGACTTGCTGGCGCACGGTCTCTCGGATCATGCCGGCAAGTGCGTTGGTGATCTCGGTCCGCCGTTCATCCGCCGTCGTGACCAATGCCAGGTTCCAGTAGGCGCGCGGCCGGAACGGCCAGGCCTGCAGCTCGCCGAACCGCAGGTCTGGCAGGAAGGCGCCCTGGCTCAGCAGGCTGAATCCGACGCCTTCCTTGACCAGCGCGCGGATCACCAGGTGGTCGTCGGCCTCCAGCTTGACGGTCAGCCGGATGCCGCCGCGCGACAGCCAGCCGTCCAGCAGGCGGCGGGAGGCATTGGGCCGGCCCGGCAGGATCAACGGCAGCCCGGCGAGGTCCTGGGTGCGCACATGGTCGCGCGGGCCGGTGAAGGCGCCGGGGCGGCCAACCAGGAACACCTCCTCCTTGACCAGCGGCACCACGGTGAAACCGGGCTGCGGCACCGGGTCGTGCAGGCAGGCCAGGTCGACCTGCCCGCGCACCAGCCACTCGTGGATGTAGCCGCTGAAGCCGGCCACGACCTTCATGAACACGTTGGGATAGGCCGCCGCGAAACGCCGGGTCAGCGCCGGCACCAGGAAATTGCCCGCCGCCGGCGGCACCGCCAGGGTCACCGTGCCGGACGGGCCGCCCACGCCACTGCGGATGTCGTCACGCGCCTGGTCGAACTGGCGCAGGATGGACTGCCCGCGCTCCAGCAGCATGCGGCCCGCGTCGGTCAGGTTGACGCCGTGGCTGTGGCGGATGAACAGCTTGCGGCCGAGTTCCTCCTCCAGCGCGCGGATTTGGCGGCTGACCGCGGGCTGCGAGATGCGCAGGAACTCCGCACCCCGGCTGTAGCTGCCGAATTCCGCCACCGCCTGGAAATAGCGCAGCCCCCGCGTGTCCATCGCGCCCCTGAATGCACAATCCGGTTATATCGCGTATGCCGCTTATGCCTTGGACGCAAGGACACGCGTGGCCGTAGCCTTACGGTCAACGGTGCTCCGGCGCCCAACATTCAGGAGGCCAGGACCGTGAAATTCGGCCTGATGACGCAAATCCAGATGCCGCGCCCCTGGGGACCGGATGCCGAGGTGCACGCCTATCGCAATGCCATCGCGCAGGCGGAGGCGGCGGAGGCGGCCGGCTTCAGCCACTTCTGGATCACCGAGCAGCACTTCTTTCTGGAGATCGGGCATAGCGCGTGTCCCGATATGCTGCTGTCGGCGATCAGCCAGCGCACCAGCCGCATCCGCCTGGGGTTTTCGGTGGTCCTGATGACCGTGAACAATCCCTTCGCGATCGCCGAGCGGGTCGCGACACTGGACGTGCTGACCAACGGTCGGGTGGATTTCGGCATGGGCCGCGGGTCCACGCCGTATATGGTGGAAGCGTTCGGCGTCGATCGGGCCACCGAACGGGATCGGGCGCACGAGGCCACCCAAGCCGTCATGCAGATGTTCGCCGAACCGGAGTTCAGCGGCTACAAAGGCACCTATTTCGACCTGCCGCCGCGCCACGTGCTGCCGCGCACGATCCAGCGGCCGCACCCGCCGCTCTGGGTCGCCGCCTCCAACCTGTCCAGCTATGAGCGGGCGGGGCGCCAGGGTGTCGGCGTGATCGGCGTCACCCGCAACAGCGTCGCCGAGACGCGGGACGCGATCCGCACCTATCGTGCTGCGATCCGCGGCACCGACCCAAGCGAGTTCATCGGCGCCTATCCCAACGAGCAGGTGGCCGGGTTCGCGCTGGCGTTCTGCCACGAGGACGACCGTATCGGCCGTGACATGGCCTGCGCGGCGGCGCGCTGGTACAACGGCGACAACGATGCGGTGCTCAATCCGGTGCGCTTCGCCACCGCGGGCGGGGTGGAGGCGGTGGTGGCGAAATTCCGCAGCCGCAGCAACGACGAGCTGATCGAGGACGGCATGGCGATCGGCGGCAATCCCGATACTGTGTCGCGGGTCGTGGAGAAATGGGCCGAGGCCGGCCTGGATCAGATGATCTTCGTGCTGCAGGCTGGCCGCAACACGCATGACCAGGTGATGCGCTCGATCGAGCTGATCGGTGAGAAGGTCATTCCGAGATTCGCGACGAGCGCCGCGGCGGCGGAATGAATGGGCTGCAAGTGCTGGCAGGCTGAACGCTGGCGCAACGGGAGAAAGAGTGATCCGGTCGCGGCCGAACCTACGGGCTGGCATGTGAACGGGCGCGGCTTCGCGACGAGAGGGGTGCTGGGAATGAGGCTCAAGGTTCTGATCGGATCACTGCTGGGGATGCTGTTGAGCGGCGTGCTGCCTGTCAGCGCACAGCCGGCAAAACTGGATGTCGCCGCGTCGAATACCTGGTGGGGCCAGGTGCCGATCATGGTCGCGATCGACAAGGGCTTCTTCAAGGAGCAGGGGATCGATACCGAACTGAAAAATATTGCCGCCTCCGGCGATCGCATCGCCGCGCTGACCGCGGGTTCGGTTGCGTTCAGCAATCTCGGGCGCATCGCCGCCATCGTCGAGAAGGCACGCGGCAACCAGAGTTTCTACTATTTCGCCAACAACGACGACTCGCCCGGCACCGAGGGCTGCTGGGCTCGTCCTGGCTTCGCTGATTTCAAGGCGCTGAAGGGCCATAAGGTCGCGGCCAACACCTCGGCCCAGATCACCATGAACGGGCTGCTGGCGAACGAGGGCATGACCGAGCACGACATCCAGTTCGTCAACCTGCCCGGAGGCGAGATGGCGGGCGCGCTGGCGAAGGGCGACGTCGACGCCGCCTGCGTCTGGCGGCCGCTGCTCGACAACGTCATGCAGGCCGCACCCGGCGGCAAGCTGCTGGGCACCGACGCGGACACGCCGAACTACAAGAAGTTCGGCACCATGGCGTCGCCCGACGTCATGATCATCTCCCGCAAGCTGGTGGATGAGCAGCCGGCGCTGGCCCATAAGCTGGCTGTGGCGCTCTTCAAAGGTGCCGACTACGCGAACGCGCATCCCGAGGAGACGGCCGAGACGGTCGCCCACTATTTCCGCAAGGAACCCGCCGAGGTACTTGCCGCGATGAAGGCTTTCAAGTATTTCGGCGAGGCCGGCTGGCAGGACCACATGAAGCTGCACGCTGGGCAGATGCAGTTCCTGGCGCAGTGGCTGTACGAAAACGGCAAGATCCCAGCCCTGCCGGAAACGGTTAAATGGGAGAACACGAGCTTCGTCGCAAAGCCCTGACATGAGTGAGGCCGTGCTTGTCGCCGCGGTGTCGCCTGCCAAAGCCCGGAACTGGCGCTTCCGGCATGTGCTGCTGGCACTCAACGTGGCGGCGGTCGCAGCTGTGTCGTTACTGTGGTGGGCATCGACGCGCTTCGGCTGGGTCGCACCGATCTTCCTGCCGGCGCCGGGCGATGTGCTGCACGCCGCCCGCCTGACCTTGGCCAACGGCGATCTGCTGACCGACATCGCGGTCTCCGCGCGCCGCGTCTTCCTCGGCTTCGTGCTCGCCGCCGTCGTCGCCGTGCCGCTCGGCATCGTCATGGGCGTGTGGCGGCCGGCCAAGGCAATCGTAGACCCGTTCGTTTCGCTGCTGCGGCCCTTGCCGTCGATCACCTGGATTCCGCTAACCATCCTCTGGCTTGGCATCGGCGAGGCGCAGAAAGTCGCCATCGTCTTCATGGGCTCGTGGATCTACATCCTGCTCTATACGGTGGAAAGTACGCGGCGGGTCGATCCGCTGCTGTTGCGCGCGGCCCGCAACCTAGGCGCGACCGACTTCGCGATCATGCGAGAAGTGATACTGCCAGGCGCCTTGCCGGGCATCATCACCGGCCTGAAGGTTACGTTGGCGATCTCCTGGTCCTGCGTACTCACCGCCGAAATGATCGCGGCGCAGAGTGGGTTGGGCGCGCTGATCTGGCAGGCCAAGGACTGGGGCAACCTGCCTCTGGTGCTGGTGGGCATGCTATGCATCTCGCTGACCGTGCTGGTCGCCGACTGGCTGATGCGGCTCATCGAGCGGGCGCTGCTGCCATGGGAACGCAACCGGTCCAACTGAGAAGGAATTTCCATCATATCCGCGATCCTGTCCGCCCGCCACGTGACCAAGATTTTCGACACTGATCGCGGCCGGTCGCTGGTTGCTATTCAGGATGTCTCGCTCGACGTCATCGAAGGCGAGTTCCTGTGCCTGCTGGGCGCCTCCGGTTGCGGCAAGTCCACCATGCTGTCGCTGTTCGCCGGTTTCCTGCAGCCCAGTTCGGGGCACGTGATGCTGCGCGGCCAGCCGATCACCCGCATAGAGCCGCGCTGCGGCATGGTGTTCCAGTCCTATGCGCTGTTTCCGTGGAAGACCGTGCGCGGCAATGTCGAATTCGGCCCAAAAATGCAGGGCGTCGGCCGCTCGGTTCGGCGTGCGACGGCGCAACGTTTCATCGACATGGTGAAGCTCACCGGGTTCGAGAACCACTATCCGGCGGAACTGTCGGGCGGCATGCAGCAACGCGTGACCCTGGCGCGCATCCTGGCCGCCAACCCCGAGGTGCTGTTGATGGACGAGCCCTTCGCGGCGCTGGATGCGATGACAAGGCAGATCATGCAGGGGGAATTGCTGCGCATCCATGATGCCAGCGGCAAGACCACGGTGTTCATTACCCACTCGATCGACGAGGCGCTGATCCTGTCGGACCGCATCGTGGTGATGTCGGCGCGTCCCGGCCGGATCAAGACGATCCTGCCCAATCCGCTGCCCAGCCCGCGCCATGTCTCGGTGCAGCTCTCCCCGGAATATGCCGCGCTGAAGGCGCAGGTCTGGCAGATGGTGGAGAGCGATCTGCTGGCACATGATGAAACCTTCCGACCCAATCACTGACCAAGGGCGCCATGTCGAAACATGATTTCACACGTGACGAATTTGCTGGCCGGCTGGACCGGCTGCGGGCGGCGATCGGCGAGGCCGGGCTGGACTGGCTGTTGCTACTGCACCCGGTGTCGATCCGCTGGCTGATCGGCCAGGACACCAAAAGCTACACCGTGTTCCAGTGCCTGCCGGTGTCCGCTCGGCCCGGTCCGCTGACGATGTTCACCCGCGGCACCGAGCGGGCGGAGTTCGAGGCGGATACGATGGCCGAGGCATTTCGTTTCTACGGCGGCGCGGAACCCGAGGACCCGATGGCGGCCTTTGCCCGTTTCGCCGACGAACTCGGGTTGCGCAACGGCCGGGTGGCCATGGAAATGCCCGGTGCCTATCTGCAACCGCCGCATTACGTGGCGTTGAAGGCGATGCTAGGGGACGCGCTGGTGCAGGACGCGTCGGCGCTGTGCACCAATTTGCGCGCAGTAAAATCGCCGGCTGAACTGGACTATGTCCGGCGGGCGGCGGAGCTGTCGGCGATTGCGCTGCAAGCGCTGATCGGCGCGGTGGCGGACGGTCGTTCCGAATTGGAACTGGCGGCGGCGGCGTATCATGCGCTGTTGAGCAACGGCAGCGGCTTGCCGGCCAGCACGATGAACCTGATGACCGGCGAACGCAGCGCCTTCGCCCTCGGTGCGCCGACGGAACGGCAGATGCGCTACGGGGAAACCGGCCTGGTCGAGATCGGCGCGGCGCGGCGGCGCTATACCTCCACGCTGGGGCGGCAATGGACATTGGGACCGGCCTCGCAACGGCTGCGCGACCTGCATGCGGTGATCCTGGCGGCGTCGGACGCCTGCCTGGCCGAGATCCGCGCCGGCGTGCAAGCGGTCGTGCCGCACGAGGCGGCGAAGCGGGCGATCGCACAGGCCGGTCTCGACCAGTACCGCGCCCACACCACCGGCTATGGCATGACCGCCGGCTTCCCGCCCTCGTGGGGCGAGATGCCGAATTTGTTCGGCGGCAGCCGCGACG
>JAQGHW010000404.1 GCA_028291505.1 Rhodopila sp.
CACCGCTTTCATCACCGCCCATCCACCGTGCGAGAACCCGATCACCCCGATCCGGTCCGCTCGGACATTGGACAGGCCCCGCAGGTACTCCGCTGCGCCGAACGCGTCCTGTGCCTGCCATTGCGGCGGCACGACCATGCCATGGTTGCAAGTCTGGCTGACGCCGCGCGGACGAAAGCTATCGACCAGGATCGCGACATAACCCCACGCGCGCAGGCGCCTCGCCCAGTCACGGTAGTGCGGTCCAACCCCATCGCAGCCGTGCAACACCACGACGGCCGGAAACGGACCCGCACCTGGCGGCACGAACAGCTCCGCCCGCTGGTTGCTGACCGGCCCGCCGACGGTGCTGGCATTGAACGGCAGTGTGGTTGCGGTTGGGGTATTTGCCGCGCAGGAGAACAGGATCGGCAGGAAGCACAAGGATCTCATTCCAGGCACCGCCGGTATCTTAGGATTTACCGCTCGCTGATAGGATTTACCGCTCGCTGAACAGGACCCCGCCCTTTGCCTTGTTATCCTTCGCCGACTCGACGATCTGCACCATCACGGCATCCGGCGTGACGTTGAAATGTTTGACCACGGCGGCGGTGATGTCCTGAACCAGAGCGCGCTTCTGGTCCAGACTGCGACCCTCCACGGCATGGACGTAGATTTCAGGCATGCTGCATCCTCCCTGATTGTGCGACGATCGTTATAGCTTTTCCTGGTCTTGTGCGCCACGACCGGGCATAGCGTCGTGGTGCGCTTTCCGGCCGGCATCGGTGGGCGAGCCATGCGTATGGCAGGAGTTTCGATGCGCTCACCCACCCCATTGCTTCGTCGTGGTGCTCGCCTGACAGGTGGCAATCCGGCCGGTCGGCAACTGGGTTTGCTTCTGGTCTGCGCCGTTGCGCTGCCGCTGTCCGCGCTGGCCCAATCCACCCGGCCACCCGCCGCCGGGCCTGGTAACGCCGGGATCGGCGCCGGCGCGTCCGGTGACCCTTCGGCACCGTTACAGGGGATGGCGGACCCGGTGGTCGGCAGTGTCGAGGGCCATCTAATCTATCTTAGCGACCTTGGCGAGGCGTCGAAGACGTTGCCCGAAAATCTGCGCGGGCTGCCGTTCGATACGCTGTATCCGGTGCTGCTGGACCGCATGATCGACCATGAGGCGCTGGTGATGATGGCGAAGCGCAAGGGACTGGAGGACAAGAAGCAGGTCCAGCGGGAGATTCAAGCGGCGGTCGAGCGGGTTCTGGAAGGCGCCTACCTGGGGGATGTGGCGGTGCCGCTGGTGACCGAACAGGCGATCCAGACGCGCTACAACCGGCAGTTCGCCAACCGTCCGGCGAGCGAGGAAGTGCACGCCCGCCATATCCTGCTCACCACCGAGGCCGAGGCGCGCAAGGTGCTGGAGGATCTGCAGAAGGGCGCCGATTTCTCGACCCTCGCGCGGGTGCTGAGCAAGGACCCCGATGCGGCCAAGGGCGGCGATCTGGGGTTTTTCCGGCGGGAACAGGTGTGGCCTGGCTTCGCCGACGCCGCGTTTTCGCTGCAGCCGGGCCAGCTCGGTCCTAACCCGATCCGGAACGAATTCGGTTGGCACGTGATCAAGGTGGAGGAAAAGCGCATGGTCGCGCCACCGAGCTTCGCAGAGGTGCATGATCAAATTCGGCAGGACCTGCTGGCGGCGGCGGTGCAACAGGCGATCGTGAACGCGCGAAGCCAGTTGTCGATCCATCGGTTCAACCTGGACGGGTCGGAATTCGACAAGGCTTCCGGGCTGAACGCCACCGGGCCCGGCGGGTCCGCGGGCCGGTAGGTTGGTGACTCCCGGTTGGCTTTCAGCCTTCTGGCCTGTTGTCACGTACTCCTCATCCGAATGTCCTGGCGGCGGCCATACCCTGCCTTGTGACGTATCCCGGGTTCGGTCATAAGCACCGTTTTCCAAACCTCAGGGGTTTCCGATGCCGTTTTTTCCGGGCTGTTCACTTGGGCCTCCGGCCCGCCTGCTCGGTGCCGTGGTTGTTTTCGGTATCGTTTGCGCCGGGCCGGTCCTGGCACAAGCGGATCCCGATCCGGTGCTGGCCAAAGTCAACGACCAGCCGATCCATGCCAGCGACCTGAAGGCCGCGGCCGAATCCCTGCCGGCCCAGGCGCGAACGATGCCGCCGCAGCAACTTTATCCGCTGCTTCTGGACCAACTGGTGGATGCCCAGGCGCTGGTGGTGGAAGCGAAGAAGACCGGGCTCGACAAGGACCCGGCGGTGCAGCGCACGTTGCAGATGGCGCAGGACCGGACTCTGGCGTCGGCCATGCTGAACAAGGTGGTTCGGCCGCAGGTTTCCGACGATGCGGTGAAGGCCCGCTTCGACGCGGAATTCGCCAACAAGCAGGGCGAGTCCGAGGTGCATGCCCGCCACATCCTGGTGTCCGATGAGGCCACCGCGAAGAAGATCATTGCCGATCTGAAAAAGGGTGGCGACTTCGCGGCGCTGTCCAAACAGTACAGCAAGGACCCGGGAGCGTCCGCGCAGGGCGGCGATCTGGGCTTCTTCAAGAAGACCGACATGGTGCCGGAATTCGCCACCGCGGCGTTCGCGCTGAAGGACAACGAAGTGACGCCGGCGCCGGTGAAGACCGAGTTCGGCTGGCATGTCATCCAGACGCTGGAGCATCGCACGTCGCAGCCGCCGACGTTCGAGCAGGAGCGTGATGAACTTCGCCAGAAGATGGTGCAGGCGGCCGTGCAGAAAGAGGTGGCGCAGGCCAGGAGCGAGGTGACGGTGCAGACGTTCAACATGGATGGCTCGCCGGTAAAGGCGACCGACACGGCGCAACCGCCGCCGGCCCCCCAGTCGCCGGCCACCCCGTCGCCGGCCCCCCCGTCGCCGGCCAAGTAGCCGTTCGGGCGACCGAGCAGCCGTTCAGTTCAAGAACAAGATCACGAAAGGGAAGGAAACGATGTCAAACGCGGTGTCCCCGCTTGCTGTTCCGCTGCCGGAATTACCGCCGCTCGCGGGGGTGCGCATGTCCGCCACGGCGGCGGGCATCCGCTACCAGGGGCGAACCGATGTGGTGATGATGGAGGTCGCCGCGGGCAGCACGGTGGCGGGCGTGTTCACCTCCAACAAATGCCCCGGGGCGCCGATCGACTGGTGCCGGACGTCGTTGAAGGGCGGGCGGGCGCGCATGGTGGTGGTGAATGCGGGGAATGCCAACGTGTTCACCGGCAAGGCGGGGCGCGATGCCTGTGCGGCGACGGCGGGTGCCGCGGCCAAACTGGCGGGGTGCCAGCCTCGGCAGGTGTTCGTTGCGTCGACCGGGGTGATCGGCGAGGTGCTGCCGCACGAGAAACTGGTGGCGGTGCTGCCGGCGCTACATGAGGCGCTGGCGGAGGATGGCTGGGAAGCGGCGGCCCGGGGCATCATGACCACGGACACGTTTCCGAAGGCGTCGACCCGGACGGCGCAGATCGGCGACGGAACGGTGCGGATCACGGGTATCGCCAAGGGCAGCGGGATGATCGCGCCGGACATGGCAACGATGCTGTGCTTCGTGTTCACCGACGCGAAGATCCCGGGTGATGCGCTGCAGACGATGTTGCGGAAGGGCGTCGATGCCAGCTTCAACTGCACGACGGTGGATTCCGATACGTCGACGTCGGACACCGTGCTGCTGATCGCCACCGGGCAGGCGAAGCATCCTCGGATTCCGTCTGCGGACGGGAATGCCGCACGAAACCGCATGCTGGCCGATTTTGCCCGGGCGTTGAACGAGGTGCTGCTGGATCTGGCTTTGCAGGTTACCGGCGATGGCGAGGGAGCACAGAAGCGGGTGCGCATCGACGTAACCGGGGCGACCAATGGCAGATCGGCGAAGCGGATCGCGATGGCGGTGGCGAATTCGCCATTGGTGAAGACGGCTATCGCGGGCGAGGACGCGAACTGGGGGCGCATCGTCATGGCGGTGGGCAAATCCGGGGAGCCGGCGGATCGCGACAAGCTGTCGATCGGCGTGGGGGGCGTTTGGATGGCGCGGGAGGGTGCGGTGATCGCGGGTTATGACGAGACGCCGGTCGTTGCGCACATGAAGGGCACCGAAGTCGAGATCGCTATCGACATCGGGTTGGGCCGGGGGAAGGCCACGGCCTGGACCTGCGACCTGACGCACGGCTACATCGACATCAACGGGTCTTATCGGAGTTAGGGGGGCCAACCCGCCGCAGCAAATCGGCGGCTTGTGCATCACCGAGCGTAATGGCTTTTTGGTACCATTCCGTGGCACGCGCGGGGGATGGTTTGCTGCCTGGCGCTGCGAAGTTTGGATCGTAGGTCTTGCCCAAAGCGGTTGCCGCCGATGCATTCCCGGCCTGGGCGGCGCGCTGGTACAACAGCCTGGCGGCGGCGATATCCCCCAACCCAAGCGATTGATCGCCGCGCGTCATCAGTGCGGCCACCAGTTCCGGCGACAAGTTCTCGGCCGGTTTCGCTGCCGGCGATCGTTCTGCAAGCGGCGGTGCCTGAGACGTGGCCGAAGCAATTGGTTTCGCGGGTCCGGCCGGTCTGCGATCAGGTTGGCCGGTGAGACCCCGGTAAAGAAATACTGCCGTCCCCAGCAGCAACAATGCAATCGAGACGATCTGTATTGCGCGCCCCGCCGTGCCGGAGGACTCGCTTGTGCGGGGTCGAGGTCGAGGTCGCGGCGCGGCAGGTCCCATCGCGGCCGTAACGGTCTTTGCCGTGATCATCGGATCGCCTCGGGCGAATCCGGCCGTTAGCGCTGCCTCCATCAGTCGGTTGGTGATGCCCGGCGCACCACCGGAACGGATGATCAGAAGCTTCATGGCGTCGGGCGCGATCAATCGGCGCGTCGTGCCGCCAGCGATCCATAATGATCTTTCGATGTACTGCTGGATCTCGCCAGAACCGAGTTTCGGCAAGCGGATGGTGTCGCGTGCGAAACCGGCGAGTTGGGATAGTTCGGGCCGCTTCGGTTCGGCGGTCAACCCGGTCGAACTGCTCAACACGATGGCGGGTCCGCCTGGAGCGTCTGGCAAGCGCTGCGCCAGTGACAGGAGTAGACGCCCGCAATCGGCTGGCATCAGATCGATGTCATCGGCCAACAGCGTTTTCCGGGGCGGTGCCAGGAAGTGGGCGATCGCGTCGTCGACCGTTACCTCATTCGCATTGGGTTGACCCCTAAGCGCGGATAGCATCTGCACCAGGGTTACACGCCCATTCGCCGGACGGGACAGGACGATGGTTCGTAAGCCGGCCTCGGCGGCCGCATTGGCGACGGCGCCTAACGTTTCGGTCTTGCCGGCACCCTCTTCGCCCTGGAGCAGCACGATGCCGCTGCCGTTCACCACGTGTTCGACCAGCAATTCGAACCCGCGTCTTTGGGAGTTGAACAAGATGTAGCTTCCACGCTCCCGCGGGCCGCTGAAGGGTGGTTTCGATAAGCCGTATAGGTCGAGGTAGTTTTTCGGCGGACCCGGATCAGCCGTTTCAGGCGCCGCTACCGGCGCCGTCGTGCTTTTCATCAAATTCGATGGCCGGCGCATGTGTTGATCCAGGGGAGATGGCAGTGGAGTGCACCCAATTAAGCATCCGCGCCAGCCGCTTAACGGCCTCGATCACCAGAATGTGAACGTAAGCAGCCGTGACGCGCCTACAAACTTCGGTGAAGCCGGGGCGGCAGTACGCTACCGGGTGAAACAGTTGTTGTCGCTGTCGAAATAATCGAGGTATATGACGTGTCCGGAATTATTCTCTGATAAGCTGTAGTTCTGGTTGGATGTCTGGAATTATTCGGATTTCTTTCCGATTAGGTTTTGATTTCGTACCATATAGAGATTATTGCACCGATTAAACGGCGGTATTTTCCGGATATAATTCGCAGTTGTGTTATGAAATATGGGGCAATAAGCCTTGGTGGCTGTCAATCGCCTCACAGACTCGTGTTGACTTCGAACACATCAACGTGAAATCAGCACTCCCGAGTTCACATTTTCGGGAGTTCGTTATGAGCGTGACCACGACTTTGGGCGCGTCCGGACAGGGCGGCTACCTGCTTCCCGCGGGCTATTTGAGTACGAGCGGCAACCAGATTGTCGATTCGAGCGGTAATCCCGTGCGTATCGACTCGATCGGCTGGAACGGCACGGACGGCGCGGCCGGCGGTGCGCTGCAGGGGCTGTCCGCGACGAGCTTCCAGACGATCATGAACGCCATCAAGGCCGATGGCTTCAACACCATCCGGATTCCCTGGTCGGACGTCGGCCTGACGTCGACTCCGGCATCGGGCCAGATTGACTACTCGCAGAATCCCAGCCTGAAAGGCCTGGACACCCTGCAGATATTCCAGCAGATCGTTGCCTATGCGGGCCAGATCGGCCTGAAAGTCATCTTCGATCATCACACCAACGATGGTGGTCTCAACGGGTGGGGCGGCCAGCAGGTGAATGGCCTGTGGTTCGACAGCGGACCCGGTTCGGACGGCACCGATGGCAGCGGCACCACCGGGACCGTTACGGCTGCGAAGTTTCAGCAGGATTGGGTGACATTGGCGTCGACCTTCAAGGGGAACTCCACTGTTATTGGTTACGACCTTGATAATGAGCCGACTTCGGCTGGCAATATCAACTGGGGCCAGGGCGGACCGACCGACATCGCGGCGATGTACAAAACGGTGGGTAACGCGGTGGAGGCGGCGGATCCCGGTGCGCTGATCATCGCCGAAGGGCCGCAGGAATATAGCGCCCCTGGCGCGGGATCCGGCATGAGCGCGAATGTCGCCGCACCGGAAGGCGATCTGACAGGTGTAGCGACAGACCCCGTGGTGCTGAACACGCCGAACAAAATCGTGTACTCCGTGCATGAGTACCCGTCGACCATTTCAGGCACGTCGGTGGATTCCGGGTCCGCGTACATCCAGCAGATGAACGCGGCCTGGGGTTACCTGGAATCCCAGAATATCGCGCCGGTGTGGGTCGGTGAGATGGGTGCCTCGCTGGATGGCACCGCGGATAGTTCGGGTTCTGGTCTGGCCAACGAACAAGCCTGGGCGGCGACGTTACTGGGCTACATGAACGGACTGGATGGCGCCCAGGGCGGCCCGACATTCTCCGGCAACAAGCAGCCGATCGGTGGCAGTTGGTGGCTGGCCGGAACCGAGGCCGGACAATACCCCGATGGCATTCAAACGGCGTATGGCGTGGGCAATTACCGGGCGGCGCAACAAGCGGTCACCAACCAGATGCTGTTCATTCCGAAGGGGACGCCGACGCCCACGCCGTCCGGAAACGATACGGTTGTGAAAGGCACCACAGGGGCGATCACGGATGCCAGCGGCAACAAGTGGACGATCACCGCGGCAGGGCAGGTCGCGGTAAACGGTACCGCCGACACGACAACGGGAAATGTAACCGAGCTGGCGTACGTAAACGGCACGATCTGGCAGGAAAACAAAAGTGGTCTTTGGTGGGGCGAAACAAAGCCGAACGCCTCTTGGGCACCGACGGCCGGTACGGCCACCAGCCCGTTGCCACCCACACAGTCCCCGAACGATACGGTGCTGAAGCCCAATACCGGCGGCGCCATTGTTGATGCCAGCGGCAACAAGTGGACGATCACCGGCACCGGTCAGGTCGCGGTAAATGGCGTTGTGGACACGACGACCGCCCGTGTTACTGAGCTGGCCTGGGTAAACAACAAGATGTGGCAAGAGAACGCCAGTAACCTATGGTGGGGAAAGACGAGTTCGACGGCGGCCTGGTCGCCGAACGCGGGGACCGCCATAAGTCCGTTGTCGACGACGGTCACGATTTCCCTACTTGAGACCAGTGCGACCGTCAGCCTGAGTCAGACCTCGGTTGTCGCGACTTCGGGCAACCACATGGTGTTCATCACGGGCAGTGGCAACACGGTGAACCTATCAGGCGGTACCGACACGATCACGGATACCGGACTCAACAACACCTATGTCATTCCGGCAGCGGGCCAGGGCTATGACATCTTTACCAGCAATATGCTGACGGCCGGGCACACGCTGGATTTCCGTGCCGCATTGGCAGCGACAAATTGGAACGGACTGAAGTCGACGGTCGGGAAGTACCTTACCATCGCGGATACGGCGCAGGGGGCAGTAGTATCGGTTACACCGACTTCGGGTGGAAAAGGTGTCGCCGTCGCGACGATCGATGGCGCCACTACGGGCAACCTGAATTCGTTGCTGCTACACTCCGTTATCTGACAACCGATCTTCTTCGGTGGCACGCTGTCACCGGGAACCGTCGTCTCCGTCGTTCATTGCCAGCCAGGCCCGTCGCAGCAGCCGCAGGACCCCGTATCGTTCGCGCCGTTCCGGCTGCATCAGGACACGCACCAGTTTTGGCTGCTCCCACGGGACGTCATGATATCCGCTGTGCAAGAAATGGTTGGCTGGATCATCGTGCCATGTATCGGGAAAGAACACCACGATGTCGCGTTCTATCCGCGACGGCCGCTCACGCACAGGCCGTGAGGCCAAGCGGGCCACCAGGGCTTCGGCGAGATCCCGTCCAGGGCCGACGCGCACCGCGCAGATAGGCGTATTGCGCGGGTTCATTTCGATCAGGTAGGCGGCGCCGCTGGAGGCTTCTATCATGAAGTCAAAGCCGATCATTCCGGAAAGACCCAGCGCCATGACGACGCGCCTGGCGGACTCGATCATTTCGGGATTGTGAATGATACGGGCGACGGTCGATGGGCCGGTCGCTGACGTCGTCGCCACCGCTTCGGCGCACACGGCGGCCAGGACTTCGCCCTGCCAGCACGCGACTCCGACATTCGCGGGCCAGCCATCGATGTGACTCTGCACCGACATTGCCGGCCGTTCCCGCCGCAACCAGGGCCGGATACCAAAGTGGTTGCCTTCAAGCAATGACTCCCTGAATGCCAGGCGCCCGCTGGCCCGCCGGGTCATGCGCAGATAGGCATCCTCGGCCTTGGCGCGGTCCGATATGATGCGGACACCGAAACCGGCCCAGCTTCCATCGGCCTTGAGTACGAACGGTGCCTGATTCTCGGCTATCCACCTCTGCAGGTCCCTGATGTCGCGCAGCGGCATGGAGGCAGGGACGCGGACACCTTGCCGCTGTGCGAGCGAGAGCAACGCCGCCCGAGAGGTAATGGCTGGAAAGCTTGCAGCCGGGGCGGTGGATTTTTCGATCAGCCTTCTCACACGTCGATTTGATGTCTGCCGCCAGATTGCATGCAGGTCGCGCACCGTACGTTCGTCGCAGGGAATGACCATATCGGGCCTAAGCTGGCGCAACGCGCTTTCAAGGCTATGCCGCGGCGCCAGTGCACGATAGGTCAGGCGATCCGAAATGAAATCGAGCACCCTGGCCGGATGATTGTTTGGCGCGATCAGGCTGACCCGGGCGCCGGCCGCATGCAGTTCCATCGCCAGGCGCGCGGTGGATGGCAATTGACCCGTGGTCGCCAGCAGGATATGCGGCTCATTGGTCTGCCTGCGATCTGTTGGCGCGATATCCGCGGCGGGCCGAACGGCCGGTGGCACGAACAAGCGCGAAGCGAATCTGGAAGCAGATTCCACGGGCGCTACGCGCATGTGCCTGCCGTTGTTTATGAGTGAGTTACTGGACAAGATGCGGTCCGATCGCGATCAAGGGTTATGTTGCCCTTACGACAGAAGACCATAGGCGCAACGTCAAGAAAAGCGATTACCATGGTGATGAGGTGCTTGTGATGAGTCCGTCCGCGCCAAAGTCAAATGTTGAACCCCTACTACCCAACCGGCGCGTGTGCATCTTCAACCTACAGCACGTGAACTGTGAGCGATTTAATGTTCGACCTGCTCGGCGCACCGGCCGGGGGCGTTCAAGTAGCCGGTTCCAATTCTTCGTCGGGCGCCGCAACCTCCTGCCGCTGGCGGCGTCGCGACAGCCACCGATGCCCGGACACCGCCACCTGCCCCATTAAAGTGCGCGCGCCGGTAAAGCTGCCAAGCGTCGTCTCGGCGTTGGCCATCCGGAATTTGAACGCCTCTTCACCTCGCAGGAAGTCCACGTGCGTCAGGCCCCTGTCGAAAGACCAGCGCGCATATTCCACGATCAGGATCGTTCCTGGTGACGCACGATCGAAGGTAGTGTCATAGGCCGTGAAATAGGCCTCCATGCGCCCGCCATAGACGAAATTGATCGACGCGGCCGCAAGCTTTCCGTCTGTTTCCAGCAGGAAGATCTTCGCCAAACCCGACTGCCACGCGCTCTGCAGTATTGCCTTCAGCACCGCTCGGTCTGCCCCAAGCAGAGGCGAGGCGGGGTCGTTGGTTCGAAGCCAGATGTCCTTGAGGCGCATGATCTCGTCGATCTGCGACAACCCGTTCTGGGGCGGTTCGAGAAGACGGAACACCGCGTCCCCGCCGAGTTCGCCCAAGATCCGTTTGCCGCGCGTGTGGTTGTTGCGCGCCTTTTTGTTCAGCGACCGGAAGAACGATTCACCATCCGGCCAGCGATTTTCGATGCGCATGCACCGTTCTTCACGATTGCCGCGTTGCAGCCGAGTACCGTCGCGGGCAAGTTGATCCAGAAATTCGCGGCATTTGGCATCAGGCCTGATTTGTTGCAGATTAATCAGATCGAAGCCACCGAACTGCCGGAGTCCATCCCAAAGAGCGGGCAGCACGGACGCGCCTTGGCAGGCCGGATCCACCAGGCAGTCACAATAATCGCTGAATAGTTGCGCAGCCCAGGTCAATACTCGCAATCCTGAGCGACGATGCATCGCGCAGGGAATCGCGCCACATAGGCGACCGTCATCCCAGGCCAGCGCCATCTGCAGCTTGATCTCCTTGCGGTCCTGCACACCGACCAACCATCCGGCGATCCAATCATGGCTCTGGAAGATATAGCCGCCCGAACGGTCCCAAAGCTGGCGCCATTCATGCTTGATGGCCGAGAACCGCGGTGCGTCCGTCACGATCTCGATTCTGAGGCTCACACGGTCTCTCCGGCATGGGGTGGTCCGAACGTATCGTCTCACGACGACGGCCGAGCAGGCTGATGCGGCCAGCAATCTTCTTCAGCGGAAGGATATGCAGTTTATACAGTGATTGATATTCGTCATGCTCATTTTCGGTCAGGCCGAACACAAAATCTTCATCAGGTTCCGGCACTACCAGAGTACCGAACATGCGGTCCCAGACGCTCAAGCCGAGGCCGAAGTTCTTGTCCCAATGCTTTTCGGCGATACTGTGATGAAGCTGGTGATAGTGCGGGCTTAGCAGGATCGCACTGAGATGCCGGCCGTAAGACAGCTTCAGGTGGGTATGGCGCACGAAATCCATCATCACGAT
Source organism: Rhodopila sp. (assembly GCA_028291505.1). Taxonomy (GTDB): domain Bacteria; phylum Pseudomonadota; class Alphaproteobacteria; order Acetobacterales; family Acetobacteraceae; genus Rhodopila. The sequence continues at coordinate 11,347 of JAQGHW010000404.1, forward strand.
GATGTTTCGGAGCGCATAAACGTTGATTCCGAAGACCGTCAGTTCCACCGGGTCCAAGGCAAAGAACAGCCAGATGCCATAGCATAGGCCGGGGATAAGCCCGTCCCACCAACGGTTCATGATCTCGTCAATCGGATGCACACGATCTTTTGTCACGCCGATCATCACCTGAGCGGAATGATGAACCTTGTGAAGTTCCCACAGGATCGGGATCCGGTGCTGCATGCGGTGATACAGGTAGTACGACAGATCGTACGCGATCAGCATCGAGATCGTGAAGGCGACCAACGTCACCGGGCCGGCCGGCGCGACCGGATGACGTGGCGTCCCGAGAAGGCTACTCAGTAGCCAGTACGCGAAGTGTCCCGCCGCAACGGTGGAGATCACCAACGGCAGCACCAGCAACGGCATGAAGATCCGCCGTGACAGCCAGAACAGGAAATCGGCGCGCGCCGAGGGATGGTGGAAGATTTCCGCCGGCAGAAAATGCCGAACGAACGCGCCGAACGACCAGTGACCTGGATTGGCCCGAAGATATGTGACCACACCAGCGAAGACCACCGTTGCCCATAGCAGCAGGATCGTGATCCCGCTCTCGCCGGACAGATGACGCCAGGCGAGGTCCTGGAAACGATGAATGCCTGATCCGAACTCAATCATGCTGGTCCGCCATCACCGATTGCCTGACGGTCGTGATCTGCGGAACGCTTTTGCCGATCCCCCGCAAATGGCCGGCCAGCCGCAGCGCCAGCGCAACGATCGTCAGTGTCGGGTTGGCCTGGCTGGATGTGGGGAACACCGCACTTCCCGCTACGTACAAATTGTTGACGCCAAACACCTTGCTGTCGCCATCGACAACACCGGAAGATGGACCGTTGCCCATTCGGACAGTTCCGATATGATGGCCGCCATAGGCACCATCCCGTCGCACGACCGTTTCGATATCTGATTCATCAGGCGCCAGCGTCAGCTGCCCGATCGCCTGGTTGGCCAAATCGTCACGCAGCAGGTCAAACGACCTTGCGACAGTTTCCACATCCTGCCTGCCGTAGCGCCAATCGATCCGTACCTGGCGGTTGCCAAAACGATCGGTCGCCGTCGCCAGGCCGATCCGACTGTCCCGGTTGGGGGCTTGTTCCGCGTGGAAGTCCAGGCTGAACAAATTCGTTCGCGGGCGAATGATCACCGATGGAAACTTGCGCTCCGCCAGTGTCCGGTGCCGCAGCCAATGACCCAGGAAGCGAGTGGTAGAGACCGGATCGGTGACGGCGTTCAGGCCATGCCGCAGCCAGGTCCCGGCGGTCGGCGGTGTATCGCTGACCAGCCGCTTGGCGTACTCATAACTGATGAAACTTTGAGCCAGGAAGATGGCCGAAAGCGGTCCCGTACGATGCCGGGGATCGGTAATGCGAGGATGATGCAACCGGAACACGACATTGCCCAGCCCGAACTCCGCCTGAACATCCGGTCGTAACGAGATCCGACGGCGGCAATAAGTTCCATCCGCCGCCACCTCATAGCCATGGGAAACTGTGTCGGTTCCTCCATTTACCTGCAGGCTGCCCATCGTGCCGGCGACGTGGCACATATAGAACCGACCCACCAGATCGTTTCCATTCCCAATCCCTGCGGCGTGGACATCATCGGATGTAAGCAGGAGCCGCGGCGTCTCGATCCCACCCATCGCCAGAACGAACTGGTCGGCCTTGACCGAAAAACCCAGACCCTTGCTGTTCCGCACGTCCAGCCTGTCGATCCGGCTTCCGTCCCGCGATGCACGCAGGTGGGTAGCGGTGGCGCGAAGCAATACCCGCACGTTGGCGGCCGCCCGCAGCCTGGCCTGATAGCGTTGGCCGAAGTTCGTCGGACAACTGAAACGTTCGATGCTGTTGACGCCGAAGTATCGAGGCGTGAAGCCTCGCAGCAGGGGCCGCATGCCGCCGGAAACCGCTAGGCGCGCGTCATACTCATAGTCGCCCGCTTCACACAGCGTATTCGCGGCAGCGTAATGATGTTCGACGTCCTGATAGCCGATCGGCCACCCGGAATGATCCATCCATGGCCGGGTCTCGAAATCGATCGGATCGAATGGCACGCAGCGGCCACCCCAGATCGACGTCCCGCCGCCGAGGCAACGCTGCCGGTACTTGTCCGCGGGACTGTGCAGCGCCTCATCGGCCACCTCACCCACGTTCAGGGCCTGGGCGTCATCAGTGGGTCCCAGATCGCCTGACTCCAGCAGCAGGATACTGCTGCCGCTCCTGGCCAGTTCCATCGCCAGCGTGATGCCCGCCGGGCCGCCACCGACGATGCAGATGTTGGCTTCGACAACCGTATCGCGAACGATATCGTCAGCGTCCTGGATCATCGCTTGCCTCCTGGATCGGCGGCCAGATCGACGGACGCATCTTTTGGTCCCGGCTTGCCAGTGCCGCATATATCGATCCGACCGACGTCGCGAACGCCTGCATGGTGAACAGGCGTTCATACAGCGCCACGCCTGCCTCGGCGAGTTCAGCTCCCAGCTCCGGGCGGTCAAGAAGACTTGTGATCGCGCTGGCGATGGCTGCCTCATCACCTGGCGTAACGAACAGGGCGGTATGCCCGTCTTGCAGAACCTCGGGTATCGAACCGACTGGTGTGCAGATCACCGGCGTGCGCGAAGCCAATGCCTCCAGGATCACCAGCGGCAATCCTTCGTCATATGCAGGCAGGATCAGGGCTTTCGACCTGACCATCAGTGCCCGGGCATCGTCCTGGCTGACCCATCCGGTGAATGTGACGCGATCGCCGATGCCCAACTCGTTGGCCATCGCGCGGTACGCTTCTACCGGCCCACCCCCCGCCATGGTCAGACGAATGTTGCGGGCCTTGATGGAAGGCATCGCGAAAGCGCGCAACAGATCTTTGACGCCCTTCCGCTCCAGCAGGTTGCCGACGAACACCAACTGGAAGCATTCATCGATCGGACCTGGCTGCCGTGCCGGCATCGTCGCCGGGACGCCGTTATACACGATGCCGATCCGGTTGGGCCGGACGCCGAACGTATCGATAACCCAACGCCTCCAGACCTCCCCCAGCACGACGCAATGATCGGCGCTGCGGAACATCCAGCGGAGCAGGGATTGGCCGGCCGCACCCATCGAGCCATGGAATTGCACGATCTGCGCCGCGTGCAGATGCAGCAGCACGCGGCCGCCGGCCAGTCTGGTCGCCGCCAGCAGTACCGCCTTCCGATAGACGCTGCCGCGCTCTGCCAGGTTCAGGTGAACGACCGCCAACCGCCCGCGGGATCCTTCCACGAAAATGCGCGCGACGGCCAGCAACAGTGAGAACGGCGAAAGCAGGATGTGCCCTCCGCCACGTGACTCCAGACGCTTGAGATCGAACCGACCCGAGGGGTCATGCCGCATCGAGGCCAGATAGGCCATGATGCTGCCCATCCCGCCGCCGACCTGTCCATACGGGCACGCAAGGAAAACTGTCCGCCGGTTACTCATGAAAGGGCAGGCTCCATCAAACTGCTATCATATTGAACCGCGGCGGCGATCATCCGCGCGGGTGGCGTTCGCGGCAGGCCCAGGGTGGCCTCCGCCGCGGAGCAGTCGATCCGAATATCCTGCCGCCACAGTGCGGCAAGCGACGGCGTGATCGCCTCGGTCGCCGGCGTATGGATGGCCATCGCCGCGATCCGGCGCACCGGCGCCAGAAGTTTCGTTTCGATCCGCAGCATGCGTGGCGCGATCCGCCGAATGGGAGTGGCACCCAGCGCCTTTGCGAACGCGACCAAAAACTCGTTCCACGTCTGGTCGGCCGAGCTGGACACGTTGAACGTGCTGCCGGAGATGTCCGGCGCGTTCAAAGCGGCAACGATTGCCGACACGACGTCGTCGATGAATGCCAGGTTGCAACAACCGTCGCCCGCGCTGCCCAGGTCGCCGATGCGGTGGGATCGCAGCAAGCCAGCCAGCCGCGTGGTCCACTGCACACTGCCCGGTCCGAACACGCAGGTTGGCCGCAGGATGACCGCATCACCACCGTCATCGACATATTTGCGCACGATGCGCTCACAGTCGATCTTTGCCTGGCCGTACCCGCTGACAGGTGCGACCGGAACCTGATCTTCCCGCACCGTTCCGGTGGCCGCGCCATACACCGCCATACTGCTGAGATGGATGATCCTGCGAGGCGGCGAAGCACGCGCGGCCTCGCACAGCACTTCGGTGGATCGGACCATCGCCCGGTCGTTTCCAGAGATACAATTAACAACACAATCCACATCACGCAGCGCGGCGTGCATCCGTTCGGGATCGGTCGCATCAACCATCAGGCCCGACCGCCGTGATGCCGCTATGGGCCGATAGATCGGGCTACCGGTCAACGCCGCGACCAGCCGTGATCCGATGAAGCCCGATGCCCCAAGGACCAGCACCTGCTTCCGCGAGAAATCAATAGAGTCGGGCATGATCCATCCAGATGACCATATGATAGAGTCCGAGGGCACGGTCGTATCGATACGACCGTGCCCAACCGGATCATTCCGGTAGGCTGCGGGCTGGCCTAAGCAGGGACGACCAGTACGGACGATGACGGTCCACCGATCGCCCGCATCTCCGGTACCGAGGCGAGGACCGTCAGACCGGTATCCATCTCCAAAGCCTCCGGCCGCAGATAGATGGCGCGGAAGAAATGGGCTACCAGAATCGAGCCAACCGAAACCAACATGCTGACCACCAGTCCCGCCATCAGGATCAGCCGGCGTGTGGGTTGCGGCAACGCCGGCACTCGCGGCGGTTGGATCACACGCACCGAAGATTCGCGATGGGATTCCACGGCCTCCACAGTTTGCCGTTCATCAAGGATCTTCGATACCGCCTTGTAGTTGTCTTCAAGAATCGCGCGGCTGCGCTCCAATTGATGCAACTTCGATTCGTCGCCATCCAAGGTAGCGACCTGCTTGTTCAAAGCCGTCAGTTGTGCCGCGATCGCATCGTGCCCAGCCAGGCTGGACTGCAAATCGGCTTCCGCCTTGTTACGGTCGGTCTGCACGCCATAGGCTTGCGTCGCCTGCATCCGAGCAATGTCGGTCTGGCGATCCAGCATCTGGCGGCGGGCATCATCGACCGCGGGGGATCCGCGATAGTGGGTCTGGGCATCATCTTGCCGCTGCTGATAGGCCTGCACCATCCCTTGCAGCGCGGCAGCCGCATTCGGGGCGCCCTTCTTGTTCCCGGCCACCGAACCGAGTTGCTGGTTCAACTG
>JAQGHW010000429.1 GCA_028291505.1 Rhodopila sp.
GGCGCGACTAATTCGCTTGTCGCGCCACGCGCCTCTCAGCGAACCGCAAGCCCTCGCGGCCGCCCGAAAGGGCTAGAGCATGATCACGCTGAGCGGCCCGCGTTTCGTTGGCGTCAGCCAAGCTGACGAAACGCGAGCGGAACGTTCGTCGTCCGCAGGACGCGCTGTTCGCACGAAGCGTGTGAATCATGCGATCAAACAAGGGCTACAGCGGCTTCAGCGGCGGAGCCTCGCCTTCCGGCAGCGGCACCTGAGCGACATTCAGCACCATCGACACCATGCTGTAGTACCCGACAGCACCCACCAAATCCATGATCCCACGCTCACCGAACCGGTCCAGCACCGCGCCGTAGCGGCCATCTGTCACCGCGCCGGTGGACAGCAGGTCAGTCACGAACTCATACACCAGCGTTTCGTCGCCGCTCATCTCCGCCGGGCGCTGGCCGGCCGCGACCGCGTCAAGGATCGCCGGGTTCAGGCCCGCATCGATACCCAGCCGGCGATGTGCATAGAATTCATATTGCGCGCCCCATTTGCGCCCCGCCATGCAGATGGCGAGTTCGTTCAGCGGCGCCGGGATGGAACTGCCAAAGCGCACATAGGCGCCCACACGCTGCACCAGGTCGCACAGCGCCGGGCTGCGCAGCAGGGCGTTGAAGGGCCCCCGCAGGCCGGCTCCGCGCGGACCAGACTGGATCGCGTCGACGACGGCGCGCTGCTCGTCGGTCATCTGTTCGGAGGTGAGCGGGGGGAAACGAGTCTCGGACATAGCGGTTTTCTTCCCTCGGATAAGGCTTCGCGGACCGGCAATGTGCCGCCGAGGCAGCAGCATAGACCGGGTCACGCAGTTGAACGAGGGCTGCCGCCCACGGCAAAACAACAACCAGGCAACTCTCAAATCGATTACCTTACGTCATTTCACGAAATATCGTTGACTCTGCCGATGCGACGAGTCTACATAACGGTCGACAGAAGGAGCCGCCCGATGGACACGCCAGACATCAAGACGATGGTCCGAACCCGTTACGGCAGCATCGCCGCGGCCGACACAACAAGCTGCTGTGCCCCCGCCGCATCCTGTTGCGCACCCACCACCCGGACGGACGCCGCGGACAAGGCGCGGGCGATGGGATATTCCGACGCCGAACTGACAGCGATCCCCGATGGAGCCAACCTCGGCCTGGGATGCGGAAATCCGCAGGCCATCGCCGCCATGCGACCAGGCGAGACGGTGATCGATCTGGGCAGCGGCGCAGGCTTCGACTGTTTCCTCGCCGCCCGAGCCGTCGGCCCGACAGGGCACGTGATCGGGGTCGACATGACGCACGAGATGCTGGCCAAGGCCCGCGCCAATGCTGCCCGGATCGGCGCCGCGAATGTCGAATTCCGCCTGGGCGAGCTCGAACACCTGCCCGTCGCCGACAACACCGCCGACGTCATCCTGTCGAACTGCGTCATCAACCTGGTGCCCGACAAGGAGCAGGTGTTCCGTGAAGCCTATCGCGCGCTGAAATCCGGCGGACGGCTGGCAATCTCCGACGTGGTGAACATCGCCCCGCTATCGCCCGACCTGAGCGGCGACGCTGATCTGATTTGTGGCTGCGTGGTCGGCGCCGCACCGGCTGCGCAGATCGAGGTATGGCTCGCGGCCGCGGGCTTCCTGCAGATCAAGGTCGTGGTCAAGCCGGAAAGCCGGGATCTGATCGCCACTTGGGCACCCGGACGCGGTGTCGAGGACTGCGTCGTCTCCGCGTCCATCGAGGCCCGCAAGCCATAGAGCGCGATCGTGCAAGGCGGAACGCCAGCGGCCGTGGACAACCGCCTCAAACCGGCAATGCAAACCACAGAAGCCGTCCAGGCCCTCGGCGCTCTCGCACATGAACACCGGCTTGCGATCTATCGGATGCTGGTCGAACAGGGTCCTGAGGGTCTGGCGGCGGGCGTCATCGCCGAACGTCTCGGCTGCCTGCCATCGTCGCTTACGTTCCATTTACAGCACTTGCAACGGGCTGGGCTGATCGCCCACCACCGCATGGGCCGGCAGATGATCTACGCCGCGGACTTCACACAAATGAACGCGCTGGTCGGGTTCCTCACTGAGAACTGCTGCGGCCGAGGCACCGCTGCCTGTCTGCCAAATCCGGGATAGAGCATGATCACGCTGAGCGGAACGTTCAAAGCGTGTGAATCATGCGATCAAACAAAGAGCATGATCACGCTGAGCGGAACAGCGCGACCAGCCGCGTAATCCTATCAGCCTCCTGGACCGATCGCCGCCAAAAACGTCCGGTTATGCCGCGCGCTGCCGGCCCAGACGCTCCGGCACGCCGCGGAATTTGCTCGCGGTGGCGTCATCCAGTGCGAAGATCAGACGCACCGTGTTGCCGTCGGTGCCGTGAACGCTGAAGGGCAGCTCATATGCGATCCCATCCAGCCGAAGCATGCCACGCACACCGGCTTGCAATGTTGGGGCGCCGAGCGCGCGCGCACCGCCCTCGGACAGATCGGTCAACCGTGCGGTATGCGTCTGACCACCGACAACGAGCCTGCACGGCAGGTCCATCGCGTGGCCAGGAAGCGACCGCCGATCCACCTCCTGCATCGAGGTGCGCATCGCCCGCACCACCGACAGCTTCAGCTCCTCGACCGTGGCATCGAGCGTGTTGATGTCTGCCAGTACCGCCCCAGCCCGCTGGCCGGTCTGCATAGCCTCGCCCGACACCTCGCCCGTGCGCTCCGTCATCTCGCTCGCAGCCGCTGCGGTCTGTGCGACGTTGCGGGCAATCTCCGCCGTAGCCGCTCCTTGCTCCTCGACCGCCGCGGCAATCGAGCCGGCAATCGCGTTCATCTCGCCGATCGTGCGTTCAATTCCGGAAACCGCGTTCACCGACGCGTCGGTCGCGGTTCGCACCTCGCCGATGTGGCGGGTAATCTCCGCGGTCGAACGCGCGGTCTGGTTGGCCAGCGCCTTGACCTCGCTCGCCACTACCGCGAAGCCCTTGCCGGCGTCTCCGGCCCGCGCCGCCTCGATCGTCGCATTCAATGCCAGCAGATTCGTTCTGGCCGCGATCTCGCCGATCATCTCGGCCACCGTACCGATCTGCGCCACCTGCTGGTTCAGTGCCTCGATCGCCTTGCGTGTCTCGCCGCCAGCCTCCACCGCCCGCCCAACCAGGGAAGTGGACTGGTTGACCTGACTGCTGATCTCCCGGATCGATGCGGCGAGTTCTTCGGCGGCACTTGCCACCGCCTGCGCCGTGGCCATCGCCTGCGATGATGCCCGGGATGCATTTTCGGCCGATTGGCCGGTACGGGTGGCTGACGCCGCCATATCTTTCGCCGCCACTGCCATGGTGCCAGTACGCTGGCCAATCAGTTCCATCGCGGATCGGGTCTCGCTCTCGATCGCGTCGGCCATCCGCCCCAGCGCGGCCTGCTTCTCGATATCCGCCTGATTCCGCTCCGCCTCCTGCTCGGCGGCCAGTTGCTCCACCCGCACCAATCCCTGCTTGAACACCAGCACCGCGGCGGCCATGTCGCCGACCTCGTCACCACGCCCGACACCCGAGATCTCGACCGCATGGTCGCCGGCCGCCAGCTTCGCCATCGCCGCCTGCAATGTGCGCAACGATCCGGATATGTCGCGATTGATCAGCCAGGTGATCACCAGGGTGATCAGCAGGATCCCGCCACCAATGCCCCACAGGCGCAGCAGGGACCCGCGATAGTCGTTATCCAGGTCGTCCACGTAAGCGGAGGCAGCGATGAACCCCTCCCAAGCGGGGGCCCGCACGACGTAGGCGATCTTGGGTTCGGGTACGCCGGCTCGCGGAAACGAGTACCGGATCACGCCCGAGTTGCTATGCTCCAGTGCGGCACGCGTAAGTTCGGTTACCGATCGCCCGTCGGCGTCTCGCCCAACCGCCGGCTTGCCCTCTAGCGCCGGCTGTGTGCCGTGCGCCAGCATGACCCCGGCGAGGGTCTGCATGGACATGTAGCCCGCGCCGTCATCGAAGCGAATGTGGTGAATGTTGTCGCGGATCTGTACCAGCGCCTGATCCCGCGTGATGTGGTGCGCTGAAATCTCCTCCTCCAGCCCTTTGGCAAGCCCGACCGTGGTCTCCACCACCGCTCTCAACTTGTCGATCCGATCGTCGAGCATCCGTTGGTGCAACAACGAGGCCCCGGCGCCGATCGAGAGGGTCACCGCAAGGACGGCCAGTCCAAGCAGAAGGGCCAGCTTGGTGCGAAGCCTGAGCCGTTGGAGAAGTCTCGTCACAGTTGGTGTCCTCTGGTGGCCGATCCGACATGTCCGGTCGCTTGACCGGCAAGTCCCGACCGTGTGGCTCATGCGCGCATCATCCCCTCCACTCGTTAACGACCGGTAAACAGATTGGCGATTTGCCAGCTGGCCAGGCCATGGCACCCATCCTCGAAAAGACCGTCCGGCACGTGCCGACTAGCGCGGCAACGTTACCCGCGGCCCGGAACCCCTGCGGTCGCCGCCAGGTTCATCGATCACGCGACAGCCGGTGGCGAGCCCCGCCGGCATTCCGCGCCAGCAACCGCCGCACTTCACCTCAATTGATCAACGGCCTTGTCCAGACCCGCCTGCACACACGGCTCGTCCACCCCCGGCGAACCCGAGGCACCAACCCCACCGACCACTTCATTGGCCACCTTGATCGGCAGCCCACCGGGGATGGCAATCACGCTCGGCAACGTCACCTGCTGGAGCACCACAGGATTGTTCTCGGCGAAGCGCTTCGCATATTCCGTCGTCGAGACCTTGAATGTCATCGCGGTGTAAGCCTTGCGTCGCGCGTTTTCCATCGTGTGGGCGCCAGCATTGTCGCCCCGGATCGCCACGATGGTCTGCCCGTCCCGGTCCACCACGACGGCCGAAACCGCGTAACCCTTCGCCGCACAGCTCTCCACGGCCGCCTGCGCGACAGCCAACGCCGTTGCATACGGCAGGTCGTGGTGCACCAGCAGATCCGCACGCGCCGGTTCGGCCAGCAGGCCGCCCAGCGCAATCGAAACGCTCCCAATGCCAACAACTATCTCGCTGGCGCGCCGTGCCAAACCCCTGTGCATGGCAGATCCTCCCCTGATGAACTGTATCAGCATACCCGCATCCGGCGGAATAGGTGGTGGGTGTGTCAGGGAAACCGGCCACGCTCAAGAATCTCCAGGGTGTATTCCCGATAGGTCATGCCGAGCGCCTCCGCGCGCTCCAATCGGCGCAGCGCAATCTCACGTGGCGGCGTCTTCCAGGCCGACCGGTGCGCCTTGCGCCAGCAGAACAA
>JAQGHW010000436.1 GCA_028291505.1 Rhodopila sp.
GGCAGTTACGAAACCCTTGTACGGGGACAGGAAACCGAACGATCCGAACAGCTTCACCTCGGGTGGCAAGATCCGCAGAATCGCAGGCGGGTTGCGCGCCGCCGCCACCCGGATCCGTTCGGCCTGATCGGTAGCGATAAAACTCAGCGGATGATGATCGACGTTTTGGATCCGGAATACGACCCGCAGCAACCGAGCATCCCGCGCTGTATGGACGATCACATTGACAGGGTGCGTGCGCTGCCGAATGCGCAACAGCCGGTAGGTGCGGGCGCCAAGGTAACGATCGCGGCGGAAGGAGCCGATCATCCGGAACATGCGAAAGATGCGCCCGGTGATCAGGCTGCGACCCATCGCGGACCAATCCAGCGGCTCCTGGCCCAGTATCGTGTGAAAGGTGACCGAAACCGCGGGCGACGCTCTGACCAGACGCCAGAAACGCCGTAAAATCTGCTTCGACGTCCGGCCAAGCGTGCCGTACTCGAGTTGAATGTTGACGCTGTCAAATTCGTGCAGCCTGGCGGCGATCTCCTTGATATGGCGATCGGCGAGACGCTGCACCCGTCCGTGCGGACTTCGCAGCAGATATTGGTCCAGATCAAACACCGTGACCGCCGCATGCGGACGAAGCTGCTGCTCCAAAGCGCGGGTATAGCCGGCGATTCCGCACATCTCATCATAGGTGCTGATGATCGCGAGGCGAAGCTGGCCGGATCGCGGCGGAGTGGCTCCATCGAACAAACGAGACCTCCTGTCTAGGTGACCGCGGCACTTCACACCGAGGTGGCGCATACCGGGCGATGCGCCTGGACAGCTTCTACCGTGCGATGTGTTTACGAGTGGTTAACGCGCCTTTTCGGGCACAGAAAAAAAGCATTCCCGGCTGTGCGAAACACCGGCTGTTACAAACGTTTTGTTAACCGGATTGACCTATCTTCGCATGGCTGAAAGCGGGCTGATCCCCGGCGCCGGCGGTGTTTGACAAGAGATCTGGAAACAAGCCCAATGCAAGCTGCTTCTTTTGAAGCCGCCCACTCCAGGCCGGATGAGGCTTCAGCGCGGATCCGGCCACTGACCCCCGTGGCTCGGATATTTCCGCGTCGTCGCTTCCTCTTTTTACAAGGTGTCCCGGGACCGTTCATGCACACCCTGGGACAGGCGCTGATGGCGCGGGGGCATGGCGTATCGCGGGTGAACTTCAACGGCGGCGACCGCCTGGCCTGGCCCCTACTGCCAGCAATCAACTTCACCGGCCGCATCAGCGAATGGCCCGCCTTCCTGCAGCGCGTGATGTTCGATGTCGCGCCTACCGACCTCATTTTGCACGGCGACTGTCGCCCACTGCACAAGGTAGCAATCGAGCTGGCAAACCATCGAGGCATCGCCACACACGTCTTCGAGGAAGGCTATCTACGCCCTGACTGGATCACGCTGGAAGTCGGCGGAGTGAACGGTTACTCTCGCCTGCCGCGCAGTGTCACGGCCTACCGTCAGGCGGCGGACCTTCTCCCCGCTCAGCCCGTCGCCACCCATATACCACCTTCGGTGCGTGCACGCGCTCGGGACTGTATCGCTTACGGCATGGCCTGTGTCGCGCTCAGCCCACTGTTTCCCCGGTACGCCACCCATCGTGGCTGGTCCCTGCCGCACGAAGCCCTCGGCTGGCTCAAGCGTTCACTCCGCGCCGCATCTGCACGCCGGCGTAGCCACGCTGCCATCCGGCATGCATTCGCGGCCAAAGGCGGCTTCTTCGTGATGCCAATCCAAATGGACAACGACTCACAGATCCTCTGCCATTCGGATCTGGGTGGGATGATGCATGCGATCCGCCTCGTGGTCGCGTCCTTCGCCCGCCATGCCGCGAAAGACGCTGTACTGGCGGTGAAGGAACACCCGCTGGACAACGGCGTGATCGACTGGCGCCGCGTAACCGAGACGGCAGCACGGGACGCGGGCATCGCCGACCGTGTGGTGCTGATCGAGGACTGCGACCTGCAACTGTTGCTGGATCGTGCGCTCGGAATGGTCACGGTGAACAGCACCAGCGCCACCTTCGCATTAGCATCAGGTGTGCCGGTGATCGCGCTGGGACGTTCGGTGTACGACCTGCCCGAACTGACCCATCAAGACACCTTGGAGACCTTCTGGTGCTCGCCCCGCCCGCCCGACACACACCTGTTCAACTCTTTCCGGCGAGTGCTCGCCCACGCCTGCCTGGTGCACGGCGACTTCTTCACGCGGGCTGGCGTGGCGCGCGCGGTCGCCGGCGCAGTCCCACGGATCGAGGCCGCGCGCGACGCCGCCGGTCGTATCAACGACATCCTGGTCGACGCCACCGCGGGTAAAGCGCGATCGTCTGAGGTCGATCCAATCTCGGGCGTGAATCACCCTCTCGCCCACAAAAGATTAGGGCCTGATGGCTTCAACCCGCAGTTGTCACGGCCTGATGGCCTATCGCGCGCAATGCCGCGGCCATGATCGACGGCCGGCCGATATGGCTGGATGTGGCTCGACTGTTGGAACGTGCCTGCATCGGTTCATTGACCGGGATCGACCGCGTCGAACTGGCCTACGCCGAAAACCTGATCGCCCTGGCGCCGGAGCGGATCCGATTCGTGATGCTGGGGCGCTGGTCGAGCCAATTGTCCTTACTCCCGGATTTTGCCACGCGGGCGTTCCTCCAGGGCCTGCGAGAAGCGTGGACGGCAGGTCGCCCCGAGGCATCTCGCGGTTCGGCCATACGCCTGATGGCGCGGGCCGCCGTCGCTCCACCGCCGCAAAGCGACTCCCGGGCGGTCTATCTGCTCGTTTCACATCGGCACCTCGATCGGCAAGCGGCATTGGAAAATGTTCTGCGCCGCTCCGCTGCCACGTTCGTGCCGTTGATCCACGATCTGATCCCGCTCGAATTTCCCGAATACGGCCGGCCGGGGGAGGCTGTTCGGCATCGGCACCGCTTGGCAACTGTGGCGAGGCTGGCCGACGGCGTCGTCACGAACTCCGCCGCGACCGCGATGGCACTGGCACCATACCTGCCCGCCGATCGAACGGTCCACGTGGCACCCCTCGGCGTTTCGGCACCGGTGGCGGACATCGCCCCGGAAAAAAGCGATCGCCCATATTTCCTGTGCGTCGGAACCATCGAGCCACGTAAGAACCACCTGTTGCTCCTGCATCTATGGCGCCGCCTGGTCGCCCTCCAGGGCAATCAAGCGCCAAGGCTACTCATCGTTGGCCACCGCGGCTGGGAGAATGAGAATGTGCTCGACCTGCTGGACCGCTGCACAGCCCTCCGCGGGCATGTCGTCGAGCTCGGAATCGTGCCGGACACCAAGCTGACGGCCTTGCTGCGAGGCGCCCGCGCCCTGCTGATGCCAAGCTTCGCCGAGGGTTTCGGCTTGCCGGTCGCCGAGGCGCTGGCCCACGGCACGCCTGTCCTGTGCAGCGACCTGCCCGCGCTGCGAGAGGCCGGCGGGCCCGTGCCGGAATACCTTGACCCGCTGGACACCCCAGGCTGGCACGCGGCCGTGCTCGAATACGCCGCCGAAATGTCGCCGCGCCGGGATGCGCAAATCGCCCGCCTGCCCAGATGGATCGGCACCACGTGGGATGCCCATGTCGGGTCCGTCTTGCAATTCCTGGACAGCATGGCGCCACGGTCACGACACCTCCCAGCGTCATCAGATTTGCCTCTCCTACTGCGTCACCCCCGTCATCCCGAGCACGGCGAGGCGATCTCGTTGGCCTGACCACCGATCTCCGCCAGACGCGTCCGCATGTCCTCCGAAACAGGTTCCGCTGGCGTGCCAGGGCCTCAGATCACGCGGGACCGGCAGGGCACTGGCGATCGCGCACCCCGCCGCGCTGCCTTCCGCTACCCAGAAAGTGTCGGCATCCCGGACGGTTCTCGTTACGTGGCTCAATACCGCCAATACCGTTCCAACGTTTCGCCCCACAGCTCGCGGCGTGACACGCACGACTTGGGCCGATGGGGTTCGCATTACCGTTCATCGCAAGGGATTCACCCTCTCCTCTTGCCAGTCTCCCGGCGCACCCGTGTCGAGGCCTGCTTGTCGGCGGACATGGCTCAGCCCGAGCAGGTGCCAGGCCTGGCCAGGTTGAGATTGTGTGCATGCGGCAGGGTGTGTCGGGGCCCGCCGCTCCCGCACATGCGGCGAGAGGTGGCCGCAGCCCGTGTCCAGACTGAACAACACGCCCGCCATCACGGTGAAAAACGTCCGAACCCAAACGTTCGTCACCAGCACATGCCCCCGTTGCGTGGTTCGGGCTTGAGCCAACACACTGGGCGGTTCTCAAGTCAGGCCAGATATGGCAGTTCGGAACCGATTGCTCGGGAAAACAGGACGCCGATGTCGCACCTCGATCCGCTTCTGCTGGCTCGCATCCAGTTCGGCTTCACCATTTCCTTCCATATCGTCTTTCCGGCCATCACCATTGGCCTCGGCAGCTTCCTGGCGGTCCTGGAGGGGCTTTGGCTGCTGAAAAAGGACCCGGTCTACCTCGACCTGTACCATTTTTGGTCCAGAGCCTTCGCGGTCAACTTCGCCATGGGCGTCGTCTCCGGCCTCGTCATGGCCTACGAATTCGGCACCAACTGGAGCTATTTTTCGGCATTCGCCGGCGGGGTAACCGGGCCATTGCTCGCCTACGAGGTGCTCACGGCATTTTTCCTGGAGGCCGGATTCCTCGGCGTGATGCTGTTCGGCTGGCAGAAAGTCGGACCCAATCTGCATTTCTTCGCGACACTGATGGTTGCCGCCGGAACGCTGGTTTCGATGTCCTGGATCCTCGCCTCCAACAGTTGGATGCAGACCCCGCAGGGATTCGAAATCGTCGATGGCCGCGTCGTGCCGACCGACTGGCTGAAGGTCATCTTCAACCCGTCGTTTCCCTATCGGCTGGTGCATATGGGACTCGCGTCGTACCTGGCGACGGCGCTGTTCGTCGGCGCGGTGGGCGCGTGGCATCTACTGAAGCACCGCGACAATCCACGGGTCAGGACGATGTTCTCGATGGCGATGTGGATGGTGCTGGTCACCGCGCCGCTGCAGATCCTGGCCGGCGACCAGCACGGCCGCAACACGCTTGAATATCAGCCGGCGAAGATAGCCGCGATCGAAGGGCACTGGTCGAACGCACCGGGCGAAAGCGTGCCGCTGATCCTGTTCGGCCTACCCGACATGGCCGACCAGACGACCTTCGACACGCTCGAGATCCCGCATCTGGGCAGCATTATCCTGACCCATACCTGGGACGGCCAGATTCCCGGACTGGACGATTTCCCGGCACCCGACCGGCCGGATGCGACAATCATCTTCTGGACCTTCCGCATCATGGTCGGCCTGGCGATGCTGATGTTGCTACTGGGCCTCGCCGGCGCGTGGTTTCGCTGGTTCGGGCAGCTTTACCACCAACGGCTGTTCCTGCGCTTCGCCACCTTGATGGGACCGGCCGGCATCGTCGCGATCCTCGCCGGCTGGATAACGACGGAGGTCGGCCGGCAGCCCTGGGTCGTGTATGGCGTAATGCGGACATCCGACGCGGTCGCCCACCACTCTGCACGAGCGATGAGTGTCAGCCTGCTGCTGTTCGTCGTGGTCTATTGCGCGGTGTTCGGCACCGGGATTTCCTACCTGCTGAAAGTGGTGGCGAAGGGGCCGGACCGCGGCGCGCCACCGCCTGACACCGAGCAACCCAACATGCGACCGGCGCGACCACTGTCGGCGGCGCCGGATATTGACCCCTCGCCCCTCAGCTCGGGAGAGTAACGACCATGGGCATCGACCTGCCGCTGATATGGGTACTGATCATCGCCTTCGGGTTGATGATGTATGTGGTCATGGACGGCTTCGACCTGGGGATCGGCATCCTGTTTCCGTTCGTCCCGCCGGGCGGCGACCGCGACGTGATGGTCAACACCGTCGCCCCGGTGTGGGACGGCAACGAGACCTGGCTGGTGCTGGGCGGCGCCGGGTTGCTGGCAGCGTTCCCGTTCGCGTACTCGGTCCTGCTGAGCGCGCTGTTCATCCCGATCGTGCTGATGCTGCTGGGGCTGATCCTGCGCGGCGTCGCGTTCGAGTTCCGTTTCAAGGCGGATGAGGGGCACCGGCCGTTCTGGGATTTCGCCTTCGCCGGCGGCTCCTACATGGCGGCGTTCTTCCAGGGTTCGGCATTGGGGGCGTTCGTCAATGGCTTCACCGTCACCGGCCCGTCGTACGAAGGCGGCGCGCTGGACTGGCTGTCGCCGTTCAGCGTGTTCACCGGGATCGGCGTGATCGTGTGCTATGCACTGCTGGGCAGCACCTGGCTGACGATGAAAACCGTGGGCGCGCTGCAAGGCCGCATGATCGCATACGCCCGCCGCATCGTGCCGGTGTTGCTGTTCGGCATTGCCGTCGTCAGCCTGTGGACCCCGCTGGCCCACGGCGCCATCGCCAGCCGATGGTTCTCGATGCCGGATATCTTCTGGTTCGCGCCGGTGCCGGTCTTGGTGGTGGCGACGAGCGTGCAGTTGATGCGGCTGCTGACCGGCGGTTCGGAGGGCAAGATCCCTCACGCCGGGCCGTTCATGTTGGCGTTGTTCCTGCTGTTCCTGGGCTATAGCGGCCTGGCGATCAGCCTGTGGCCGAACATCATCCCGCCCGGCGTGTCGTTCCGCGATGCCGCCGCGCCGCCGCAGAGCCAGGGGTTCGCGCTGGTGGGCGCGCTGCTGATTATCCCGATCATACTGGCCTACACCGGATGGGCCTACTACGTGTTCCGCGGCAAGGTGACCGGCCGTGAGGGCTATCACTGATGTGGGGCCGGCGCGCGCTGTGGCTGGTAGGGATCTGGTCGGCGAGCGTTCTGGCGCTGGGGGTGTTCGCGCTACTGGTGCGTGTGTTGATGAACGTTGCGGGGCTTACGGGGTAGGGTTTGTGGTGGGAAGGTCTCGCACGGGGGCTGGACCGTGGGATCTCGGTTGTGGGCGAGGTCGGATATTGTGCGATTTGAAGGTGCGCGGTGGGTGGGAAGCGGACATTCAGATCCCAGGATGGCGCACCGGTCGAGCATTCGGGAAACGACCGTTTGCCGGACAGCCTGACTTGTCATAGAGCCGCACTATGCGGTCGCGACCCGACACGGCCATCCGGCCGGCGACTTGTCATAGATACACATTATCCGGCTTTGGCCTTTCGGTGCTAGACAGCAACAAGAATAACATGTTGAATCGCCTTTCCCCAACCATGCGCAAGCGAATGGCTTGGCTTCTGTGGCCCGACGGTCACGGGGTTGTGCGCCGCGATGGCGCGCTATTTCTCCTCGATCTCAATAATTGGTATGACAAGGTTATCCTCAAGTGGGGACCGGGCGAACCCGAGCGGCGGATTCACCTGCTCGATAACATCCGCCGAAGGGAATGCGACACTTTTCTCGACGTGGGCGCGAACTTCGGCACCTACGCCGCATTCGTGGCCTTATGCACCAAGGCCACCACCATCATTGCCTACGAACCGGACAGGCGAAGCTATGACCGGCTCCGCACCCATCTGCTGCTCAACCGCGTGCACAAAAGTCGAAACCCGAATGGCTGCCGTCAGCAGTCGCAACGGAACGGTGCCATTTATACGAGCGCCCGACGACAACGATTCTCTGTCAAAAGTTGGCGCAGATGGGACCGACAGTTATTCCGTCCCTGCGGTGCGCCTCGACGACGAATTGCTGCTCACCGGGCATCGGATCGCGCTGAAGGTTGACGTCGAGGGCCACGAACTCAGCGCCCTTGAAGGAATGAAATCCCTGCTACGCGCCAACGACTGCTTCCTACAGATCGAGTGCTGGGATCGCATACTGGATCGCCACCTTGCGACGCTGGCCGCTTTGATCGCCGCGCTGCGGCGTGGCCGGTCCGCGTCACGGCAGATCGCGCCTGATGCCGGCGTTGAGCGCAGCGGTCTGTCCTCAGCAACCAGCATTTGACCCCGACTACCGTCGCGAGAACAAACCCTGCAGCGCGGCGGACACGCCGGTAATCGCCTTGGCATCCGGCCGGCGAAACGTCCCGGCCGTTGCCTTGACGGGACGCAGTGACGCCAGCACCTCGGCCTGCCGCACCGCCGCCGCTACCCCATCCACCAACGGCACGGGCACCCGGTCCGCCACCGCTGCGGCCAAGCCGGCCAGCGGCGCACCGCCAAGGATCACCACATCCGCTTCATCCTGTTCCACCGCCAGGCAGCACGCCTCGACCAGCGCATCGCCCTTCTCTTCCTGCACGGACGCAATATCCCGAAACCCGCCGCTGACGCACCGGATGCTGGCCAGCCGTCCGGACAGCCCGTTGTAATCGACGCATTCGCGATACCACGGCCCCATTGCCGTCGCGAACGTCACTATGGAGAAACGGCGGCCCAGCATGCACGCGGTCAACATCGCCGCCTCCGCCATGCCGATCACCGGGATGGACAACAGCTCCCGCGCTCCGCCGACCCCCGGATCGGCGAAGGCCGCTATCACCGCCGCGTCGTAGCCATCCGCATGTTCCGCCAGCAACTGCAATGCCACCACGGCCCCGACCACGGCGTCGGCCCGCGTGGCGATATACGGCACGCCGGTCTCGCCGGTGACCGCGACGATCTCGGTCCCCGGACTGGCAGCGGCACGAGCCACCACGGAGATCCGGTCGGTTATTGCGACACTCGTATTCGGGTTGGCGAACAATATTCTCATCGGGGTGGTGCCTCGGTCAGGCTCGCCATTCGGGATCGCGGCCAACGCAATTCTAACTCAACGACCACGGGCCAGCGACCGGGCAAAACCAACATTCCATCGCCCATAGCCGGGCTGCACGTGTCCCAGTTTGTCGCGGATCAGACGATGGGCGTCCGCGAGGCGGTGGAACGGGATCGAGGGGAACAGATGATGCTCGGCGTGGTATGGCATGTCCCACATCAGCAGCCGCACCGGCGCGCTGGTCAGCGTGGTTCGGGTGTTGGTCAGCCCGTTCCGGTCCTGCGAGCAGCCGGTATGTTCGGCCAGCAGATAGGCCCGCAACGGCGGCTGGCCAAGCAATTGCGGCCCGATCCAGAACAGCAGCGGCGTTGCCCAGCCGAACGCCAGCATCGAGATCAGGGAACCGCCCACCATCAAGACTATCATTGCCCGCCCGCTGCGAATGATCTTCGGCGCCGCTGCGGCCGAGACATAAGGATGCAAGCTCAGATCGCCCCGCAAGCAATCGGCGGCCACACGAAGCCTCAGGGTCCAAAACGGCACGCCCAGCACGCGCAGGAAGTAGCCACCCACCGAGGTCGGAGGCGCCGCCCCCAGCTCCGGGTCCAGCTCGGGCACCTGGGTGTGGCGGTGATGCGCCAGATGATAGGCCGTGTAGAAATGCCAGTTCAGCAACGACGGGCAGGATGTCAGCCAACCGACGACCGCATTCGCGCAGCGTGATGCGAACGCGGTCTGATGCATGGTCTCATGCGCCGGCGCGAACAGCGCCACCTGCACCAGCCCCAGCACGAACACCGCCGGCAGCAGCGCCCAGCCGGAAGAAACCGCCACCAGCCACCCTGCCCCGACCAACAGCCCGCAATGAAGCCCCAGCCGCACGCCACCTCGCAGATCCGAGCGGCCTTGCAGCGCACGCAGTTCCTGATTGCTCAGCACACGGTCGGAGAGACCGGACATTCGCCACCTCCTGCACGACGGTTTGGCACAGACACATCCCGAGCGGGATCCAGGCAATCACGGACTGCGAGAATGCAAACCTCGCGCCACAGACCCTACTGTGCGGACAATAGCCCGACGGTGCGGTCCAGATCGCGATGCTGCAGCAGGAACCGTGGCAGGCTGGCTTCCGCTTCCCTTTGCCTTGCCCCATTCCCCCCATCCCAGTCCACCACGGGCGTCACCGTCATGACCATAGGGGTGAAGCGCGATCCGAACAGGCTATTCATCGCCATCCTGGCGCGCATCACCAGCCCCGGCCGTACCGGCTTGCCGTCCACCCACATCGACACACCAATCGCGAATGCCGGGTCATCGGACAACATGATCCGCCACGGACTCCCGGTTTCGAGCCAATTTTCCTGCAACCCTTCGGTCTGCGCCCGCACCACGAGCCGCCGCCGTGCGGCCATCAGCGGCCCGGCGGTGATCCGGGGCGAAAACGCCTCCCAGCTGATGTCCATGTCCACACCGCCGCAGGCCACTCGTTCGGAATTCACGCGGGACGTGCCAGGCTCGGTCGAGTCGGTGACCCGGACGACGCAATCCGCTCCCATATCGATAGACGCCGGTACCGGCGGTTGGATTGCTGTTGCCATCGTCAGCCCCGCCGCCACTGTCGGGCTGATCGCCGCCACAACGACCATTCCCAGGGCAATGGCCAGCACCCCGCGCATCGAAACTGGCAATCTCACCGGATCATCCGGCGGCGTCGCCGAACGCGTTGAGATCTCATCCTGCCGGAATGGCAGCCCCAGCGCGATCAACATCAGGATGACGATCGAGAAGAATATCCAGCCGTAGATAATGTGGTCGGCCGCCGCCGCCTGGGCACTTCCCAACAGGTACCCGAGATAGACGATGCCGAGACCGCGGAAGCCGTTGGCGATGATCGGCACGATGATGGAGACCAGCATGAACAGGCCACGCCGCATCGGACTGCGATACATCATCAACGCATAAAGGCAGCCAAAGGCGACGGACGCGATCAGGAACCGCAGCCCGGCGCAGGCCTCGGCGACGTAGAACGTGCCCTGGGGGATCTCGATGATGTAGCCGTCGATGTATGCGGCGACACCCAGCATTTCGAGCCCGCGGCGGATGAACCACGTGGTGATGTCCTGCAGGCCCGGGGTCAGGAATTCGCCGAACGGAACGAGGAAATACAGATACAGCAGCGGCCCGGCCATGGCCCACCACAGACGCTTGCCCAGAACGGCGAGAAACAGCAGCTCCACGAAGCTGATGGCGACAAGCTGGCGGCCTTCCATGATGCCCAGCCGCTCCGACACCAGCCAGACCAACGCCAGCGGCAACCCCAGCAGAACCGCGCCTGGCATCGGACGCGGCGGGATACCAACCAGATCGAGCCGGCGATCCCACAACAAATACAGCGCGATCGGGATGACCAGGAAACAATGGTTGTAGGCGGTGGAAGCGTCCCAGGTCTGAACCGCGGCCACGACCTCCCGATTGAACAACCCACCGAGCAGCAGCATGCCCAGCGCGAGAGGCAGCCCGACGCGGCGCCATTCCAGGGCAGCGACGATGATGCCCTTTTTTGGTTCGGCCAGCCTGGCATCGTCCACCGTCGGGGCGTTCATGAGGCGGGGCTTCCAATTCGGTTACACCAGGCGGAGCGGCAAACCATCGGCCGACCCCTACACTGTTTCGGTCAGGCGAGGCGACCGCGCCGGCCGCAGGATATCGTCGAACCGGCGCAGGGTCCCATCCCAGTCATAGTCGCGGACGATTCGAAGCCGCGCCGCGGCACCGATGGTGATCCCCTCTGGTGCCCCGGGTGCGGCCGCCATGCGGCAGCAGGCGGCGGCGAAGGCTTCGGCGGTGTCGGCGAGAATCGTTTCTGTGGCCGGGTCGGCCTCGATACCCTCCAGCGCACCGGACGTCAGCACCACGGGGCGCGCCATCGCCATCGCCTCCAGCACCTTGTTCTGGATGCCACGGGCGATGCGCATGGGTGCGACGCTGGCGGTCGCGTGGGCGATATAGGGACGCACATCGGGCACCCGGCCGGTGACAAAAACACCGTCGAGGCGCGCCAGCTTCAGCACCGCCTGGTTCGGGTTGCTGCCGACGATATGGAACTGGGCCGCGGGCACGCTACGCCGGATCAGCGGCAGAATATCCGCGGCAAACCAGACCACCGCGTCGGCGTTGGGCGGATAATCCATCGTGCCGGTGAACACGTAGTTTGCCCGCGTCGTGTCATAGACCGGAGCAAAGCCGAGCGCCGGGTCGAAATAGCGATGATCCACCCCGTTGCTGACGCCGCGAATACGCGTGGCGCAGTCCGGATGCTGGCTGGCGAACAAACCGGCCTCGGCATCGGAGACGAAAACGGAAAGGTCGCATTCGCGCGCGATCCGACGTTCCAGTTCGGCGATCTTCCGCCACTCCCGCCGATAGACGAAGCGCATCGGACCCTTCGTTGCTTCCGCGAACGCCCGCCATTTTTCCGAATCGATGTCCACCAGATCGACCACCCGCGTGCCGCTCGCCGGCAGGTCCATGATGTACGGCGCCATGTTCGACGAATACACGAACATCACCGCCGGCCGAACCGTTTCGACCACGCCGCGCACCCAATGGGCCAGGCCGCGATCGCGAAAATAACTCACGCTGAGGGCTTCCCCGGTCAGCAGCCCGCGCAGGGAGGTCATCCGGCCAAGCCGCCGACTCACGCGCGCGACATGAATATCGCGACATATCCCACGCAGCGTATCGACGTAGGGAAGGTCATCCGGATCGTCGATCAGGCAGCCCAGATGAATGTCGTACCATTGAGCGAGGTATTTCAGGTCATGAAACGCCCGGATCTTTTCACCCTTGGTCGGTGGATAGGGCAGACGCTGGGCCAGAAACAACAGATCAGGCATCGCCGCCTGCCCGGGTTCGAGGACCAGTCCGCACCAACGCAGCCGACTGCCAGGAGGACCGCATCGCTAGCCTACCCCACGGACGATGAACGGCCCCAGCACGTTCGCCACCGGCAACGGCAGGCGCTTCCAGGCCGCTATGAACATCCGGTATTTCGGGTTGAGCGGATTGAGCTCCGGAATCGTCTCACCCGGTTTCAATCGAAACCGGTATCGCAATTTCTCCGGCTCGAACCCCCAGTTGTGCTTGAACGCGAATGATCCCGTCCCGATCTTGCTCCGGCCGAAATCGAACAACCGGAAGCCACGATCTGCCGCACGCCGCATCGTCTCCCAATACAGGAAATCGTTGCCGGCCCGACCGCGCGCCGCCGCCGAACCGCCACCGTAATAAGGCAGCACTTCGTCCCGAAAATAAAAATTCATCACCGAGGCGATCGGCGCCTCCTGATCCATGATCGTCACGATATCCACCGCATCCCCGAACACGTCCAGCAGGATCTGGAAATATCGCCGGGAGAACACCGGGGTCCCCAGGTTCCGCACACTCTCCGCATAGATCCGGTGCAGCACAGCCACATCGCGACTCGCGGTGGAGGAAAGCCCGTTCTGGATCCCCTTGCGCACCATCGCCCGCTGCTTGCGCGGGATCGCCTTCATGTTGCGCTCATGATCGGCTTCAAACCGCTTTCGGAATGTCACGTACAGGTCCGGCCGCTCGATCCACCCCGTCGCCGCCTCGGTTTCAACCGGTCCCAGATGCCGGAATTCCAGTGCGCTGGCCCCGGTTCTTGCCAACAGCGCCTCGGCGTGCGCGACCAGGGCCGCCTCGCTTTCCGCATCGACTGCCAACGGGCCGCCATACACGCAGAACGGGTTGGAGATCAGCGTGTCACCGAACAGCAACGTCTTGACCCGAGCGAGCGGCAGGATGCCGGTGATGGCGCCGTCCCGTTCGGTGAAGCTGTAATGCGTGGCATGGCCGAATGCCGTCTCGATCACCTTCGCCCAACCGGCGCGGTGAAAGAACGTACCGGCCGGCATCGTTTCTACGAAGCGATCCCAGGCCGCCTCACCGGCGCTGTCCAGCGGACGCACAACGACTGACATCCCGCTCAGCCCACGACCGCTTCAGCGAGGACCGGCGCGTAGACCCGATCCATCCGGTCCCAGGCGAAATCCCGCAGCAGATCATCAAGGTCGCCGGCCATCCGCGACAGGTTGGTGTAGTGCCGCAGCCGAGACTTCCAGCCGGCATTGGCGATACGCGGCTGCTCCGCATCGATCTCCCACGGATGGAAATAGAAGATGCCCGGCTGCTGGTCATGCCGGTTCACCCGCCGGAGACCCGCCCGGTACAGCGCCGTCGGCAGCAAGCGAAAATAGCCGCCCCCCGAACATGGCCAGTTGCGACCTACCAGGCGTACCGTCGTCATCGGAATCTCCATCACCCCATCAGCCTCCGGACGGAACGGCACACGCGGCGCGCCCGGCATACCATACAGGTCGTGATGGATCGGGTTGATGCTGGAACTGTAGCTGTAACCTTCCTGTCGCAGGACAGGGAACGCCCACATATTGCGCGCACCGATCGAGAACGTCGCCGCACGATAGCCTGTCACCTTCACCCCGCCGATATCCTGCAGCAACGCCCGCGTGCGGCGTATGTCGGCGCGAAAAGTCTCGGGGTCCTGCGCATCGACCCGCGTGTGATCCCAGCCGTGGCTCGCCAGTTCGTGCCCGTCCGCGACGATGCGGCGGATCAGGGCGGGAAACCGCTCCGCCACCCAACCCAGGGTGAAGAACGTCGCCTTCACGCCATGCAAGTCGAACTGATCCAGGATCCGGTTGGTGTTCAGATCGACCCGGCGGGGAAACGCATCCCAGTCCTTTCGATCGATGCAATGCGCGAACGCCTGGACCTGGAAATAGTCCTCCACATCCACCGTCATGGCGTTACGGACGCCCTCGTCGCGGCATATGGTCATATCCGCCCCGTCACGTTGGCTTCCAGCAAATCCATGACCCTCTTGAACACTTGCTCGTGGCGCAAAGCGTGACGTTCGAGTTGCTCGATCCGCCGCACCAGGTCCTGCTGATCCTTGGCTGCCGGCGGCATGACCGGTTGCAGCCCTGCCCCTAGGTCGCGGTTCAGTTCCTCGGCGGTATCGTCGACCATGCCGGCGCTGATCGTGTGGGTTTCCTCCAAAGCGCCAAACAGCAGCACGCGGGAACAGAGCGTGTTGATGCGCCGCGGAATTCCGCCCGTGTGCCGGTGCACGGCGGCAAAGGCGGTCGCCTCCCACACCGGATCGCCGTGCCATTCGACGGTTCGCAGCCGATGCTCGATGTAGCCGCGCGTCTCTTCCTCGGTCATCGGCCCCAGGTGGTAGGAGGCGAGGACTCGCTGGCGAAGCTGCTCCCAATCCTGGCTGGCCAGGATTGGACGGAACTGCGGCTGGCCCAGCAGGATCGTCTGTACCGATGCCTTGCCGTCCACCGTGATGTTGGACAGCATCCGGAGTTCTTCCATCGCCGCCAGCGACAGGTTCTGCACCTCATCGATCACCAGCAGGCAGCGTCGCCCCTGCTTGCGCTGGTCGCGCACCATATGCTCGAACCGGCGCAATAACGTGGACTTTTCAGTGCCCGGCGTGTCGCCCAATCCAAAATTGGCCATCGCCAGCCGCAGCAGGTCGTCGCCCGACACCTGCGTCGTTACCACGCGCGCAATGACATAGGTGTTGCGATCGAGCTGCGACCAAAGCTGTTCGGTCAAGGTCGTCTTGCCGGCCCCCACCTCCCCGGTGATGACGATGAAGCCCTCCTGCTGGGACAGCCCATACACCAGGTGCGCGATCGCGCGGCTGTGCCCGCTCGATCCGAAGAAGAAGCGGGTGTCGGGCGTCAGCAGGAAGGGCAGACCGGACAGGTTGTAGAATTTATCGAACATGATTTGCGATCAGAAACGCTTCGAGATGCCGAGGATGACGATGTTCTGGTAGATGTCGAAGTCCGAAACGGCGGATTGCCGTTCGAAGAATGAATACTGCAAGCTGACGCTGACCGTATTGGAAATCTGCCGCTGCCACACCAGGCTGGCCGCAATGGACGTGTTATTGCCCGGATTGGTCGCCGAGACGGCCCCGGTGCTCTGATCCTGGATCGCGTAGGAGATCGCGGCACTCACCGTCATATCGGGGCGCATCTGGTGCAGCCAGCTGACGCTGGCGGTCTTGGTTTCCGAACTGGCGGTGTTGGCGCCCCCGGTGCTGGTCTGCTGCGCCATCAGCAGGTTGATCGAGATGATGTCGCGATCCAGCGAGGTCGTGCTTCCCACCGCCAGTGTCGTGGTGCGGAAAACCCCGTCCTGCACGGCCAGCGCGTTGGTGGCGGCAAACAACTGCGACCCGCCGGTCTGTCCATTGACCAGCGTGCCGGTCCCATTCGTGCCGGCCAGATTGAGCTGGTTCTGTACGTATTCAAGCTGGGTGCCCAACGTGCTGCCATAGCTGACCGTCAGCTGGGTACGCGGGGTCACGGCATAATGGCCGTTGACGGTAAGCGAATTGAAGCCGTTCTGGTGGCCATAGCTGACCGTCAGCGAGCTGTCGGCGTTGGGTATCCAGGTCGCACCCAGGCTCCAGATCAGGTCATGGATCGATGTCGGGGTGGTACTGCTAGAATAAGTGATATCCTCATGACCAATCGACGTGAAAACGGTCAGGTCTCGCGTCAGTGCGTAGTTCACCTGGTCGGCCACGGTCGCGCGCCTGGAGGTTAGCGGGCCGGAGGGCCCGGGGACCCCTCCCACCCCGATTGCTCCGTTGCCGTCCGTCGTGGTCTGGCCCTGGATCAGGTCGACATCAAGACTGTCCTGAAAAAAATTCATGAACTCGCCGGTGGCGAAATGAGCGTACTCTTCGTTCGATATCAGGGTCTGCCCGTTCACGCTTCCGCTCGGAATGGGGGACGAGACAAAACCGGACAACTGGTCGGTCCGTGTGACACTGAACGAGTCCCCTACTTTGCCTGTCCCCCAGTCACTGAAATGCTGCAGCAGATACGGCGATATGCTGAAGCTTGTGGTCTGTACCTCGTTGTCCTTGTTAAGACCCTGGCCGTTGCCGGCCAGCGTCGGGGTCACTGTCTGCGCCGTGGCGGCGGTTCCGGCTGGTGCGCCGAGAGCACCTTGCCCCCCCAAGCCGCCATAAAGGCTGTGCACACCCGCCAGCGCCCGCACATCGACATAAGCCAGATCGGGCACCAGCGTGACGCTGGCGAGCCCGTTCATCTGATAGGTCAACGCATTCAGGTCGGCGGTGCGCGCATACAGGGCCAACGTCGGGGCAAAGTCGAACGTCATCTGCACACGCGGCAAGTCGCCGGCCAGGCTGAAGCCGGGCGAGACAAAGCTTACCAGGTCCGCCCGTCGCGGGCTGTGCTGCTGCAGCACATTGTCGGTGAGCTCTTCCTGCCAGTCGACCCGCGGCACGAAGGTCCAACCGCCGCCGACCGGCGCGCCCAACCCGTTGACGAGCTGCAACTGATGCTGCAGGTCCTGCGCGTCCGGCGCCGCCAGTTCGGTGCCTTGCGGCACCTGGTCGAAATTGGTCGCGTCGAGCAGTGGGAACGCCGCCGCGCCAACCGTTCGCGCCAGCAGCAGCACCGCCGCCAGGCCCGATACCCGAAACGCCAGAGCCCGCGTCCCGACGACCCGCGGGCCACCCCGACATGGCGGATGGGCCTGGCCCGCGATCATCGAACGATCAACCATCCCGTTGTCGCGGGGTTCGGTTCAGGAGGAGTAGTACGACGAATAAGCGCCGAACGTGTAGCGCGACGAGATCTGCTGCTTGTTCAGGACCATCGTGATGGTCGGACACGCCTGGATCAGGTCCAGCGACGCCTCGATCTCATCGCGCTGGGTCCGGTCCGCCTCCACCACGAAAAGGATCTGCCCCACCACCTGCGACAGAACCGCCGGGTCGGAGGTAGACAGGCAGGGCGGCGCGTCCAGGATCAACAGCCGATCCGCATACCGGCGGCCCAGGCTCTGGATCAGCCGCGTCATTTCCTTGGTCGAAAACAGCTCGGCACTACGCTCGCGTTCACGCCCCACGGGCAGGATCGACAAGCGCTCGATCGGCGTCTTCACGATTAACGGCGACGGGTCGAGCTTGGGATTCGCCGCCAGGTCGAGCAACCCGCGCGCCTGCGCCAGACCCAGGCTGTAACAGATCGAATCCCGCTTTGAATCCGCATCGACCAGCAGCACGTGGTGGTCGCCCTGGCGCGCGATGCTGCCCGACAGGTTGGTGGCCATGAAGCTCTTGCCTTCGCCCGGCCTGGCGCTGGTGACCAGCAGCAGGTTGGAGAAGCCGGGTTCCGCGCCCGGACCAAAGGCCGAGCGGATGATCTGACGCTGCACCAGCCGGAATTCCTCCGAGATGCGGGTGCGGGTGCGCGACCAATCGACCATGCCGGCGCGCTCAAGGGACACCGCGTCAATCGATGCTGGCCCCTGCAGCAGCCCAGCCGCGGGATCGGCCAATCCACCGCGCTGACCGAACGGCGGCTGTGCCGCGGGGGGAACGTCCGCTGGGCGGTCAAGCACCGCGGCTTGCCCAGTCATCGGCCCAAAATCCCGTTGTTGCCCGAGGATTGCCGGCGATGCCAGAGGCGAGGCGTCAGGACCCGGGTCATCACCTGCCTGCGGCAAAGCGATGACGTCAGGCGGTTCTTTCCCGCTCGGGGAAGCACCCGCGCTCGGCGCGACCAGCGGCGAGGCAACCAGTCCGTTACGGAGGACCGGTGGAACCGGCCTCGCCAATGACGGCGGCGGGGCGAACAGCGACGATCGCTGAGCCGGCCCGGCGACCGGCGAAAGCGTCACCGTGGCAGCACCGTTGCTCGCCGCTTCCGCCGTCGCCTGATCAGAACTCGGTCCATCGGCCGCTGATTCGCCGCCGGGCTGTCGCAGGAGTTGAGCCGCTGACTCATCCAGAGCGCCGGACCGCAGTAAACGTTCGGCTACCCGTTCGACGAGATGGGACGCCTTCGGTATCAGCATGACCGGTGAGCTCCCTTGGTTTCGGCACGCCCCCGGGCGGCGGTTTCGGTGCACCTCCGCGCGGGGGATTTTACCCGGCGCCGCATGATGCCGGCCGATGATGCGTCGTGGATCTGATGGGTCACTAGATCAGCGCCGCCGACCGCAGGATGTGAACCACAAGGCCTCCATAGATGCCGACCAGCACCGCCACCGCGGCGCCGAAACGCAGCACCGCCACCAATCGCTGACGGAACGGCACGAGGCCCAGCACGGAGATGCCACCCAGCACCGGCAATCCAAGGTTGCGCAACTCATCCACCGTGGAGAACGACCGGTCGAGCTGGCCAAACAGCACCGTAAGGCCTGCGCCGGTCATCAGCCCCCCGAGGAGTACGCCGGTGACCAGGAACATCCGGTTCGGCGCCACTGGCAGACGGGGAATCTCGGGTGGGTCGATGATCTGCAGCTTGACCTTGTCAGCCTGCGTATCCGCGGCCTGGGCAATATTCGCCGACTGCAGGCGGCCCAGCAGTTCCTCATAGTTTCGCCGCAGTACCGTGTAATCGCGGTCCATGTTCTGATATTCGGCGATCAGTCCCGGCTGCTCCCGCTGGATTTTCTCCAGGCGATCCCGATACCGCACCGCGTCGTCGCGCTGCCGCTGCAGCGAGATCACGTTGGTATCGGACTCGATCAGTTTGACCTTCAACTGATCATAGACCGCATTCGGCACCGAACGTTTCACCGTGTTCGCGGCTGCCTCACGGCCGGCGGCGTCCTTGGCAGCGACTTCGGCGGCTGTCGGCAGGTTCTTCGGTGCGTTCTTGAGCGACTCGATCAGCTTGCGCTGGGCGATCACATCTGGATGCTGGTCGGTGTCTTTCAGCAGCATCATCCGAAGCTGATCCTGTGCCTCCTGCACCCTATTCCTTCCTGCGTCACCACCAAGCAGCCCATTCGGGCCACCGGACTCGACAACCAGCATCGGCGGCGTGTTTTCCACCTCCTGTTTCAACGCATCGCGGGAGATCAGCGCATCCTGCAACCTGCCTTCCAGAGCGTCGGCCGCGCTGCGGGCGCCTTCCAATGCCGGAACGTTGGGGTTGTTGTCGGCGGGCAGGATTTCGATGTAGCGCGCCCGGAAGTCCGCCCGGCGCTTTTCCGCCCCGCGAAGCTGCTGCTCATAGGATTGGATCTGGCGCTCCAGGAAGCGCCGCGCATTCTCCATGTCGGCCCGCGAGCCACCGGTTGCGCTCTCGACGAAGATGGTCAGCAGGGTCTGCACGACGTCGTGGGCAAGCTTGGGGCTTTTGTCGCGATAGTTGATGGTGAACAGGTTTCTGGTCTGCGGATTGACATGGATATCGGTACCCAGGCGGCTCAGCAGCCGTTCACGGTCGGACGGGCTGCTAAGGGTCAGGTCGAGGTCGGTCTTCGAGACCAGCTTCTCCAGGTTCGGCCGGCTCAGCAGCGTGCGCTGAAGAATTTCAAGCTGGGTCGTCGGTGCTGAGTCCGCCGCGAGACCACGCAACAGCGGCGTCAGCACGGCATCCGCGTCGACGAACAGGCGCGCTCCCGATTCAAACTGGTTGGGGATCGTATACACCGCAACCCAGCCGATGCCGCAGACCAGCCATGCAACGATCACGCCCATCCAGCGCCGGCGCCACGCCGCACGAAGGCACTGGGAAAGCAGGATGCGCACTGAATCCATGACTGATTGTTCCTCAGAACCAGGATTGCGGGACGATCAGCGTATCCCCTGGGCTCATCTCGATGTTCTGGCTGATGTCGCCGTCCTTGATCAGGTCGCTCAGCCGCACCTTGATGGTCTGTTGCCTGCCGTCGCCGTCGACCCGTACGATCACCGCACGATTGCCGGCCGCGTATTTCGTCAGCCCTTTGGTCGCGATCATGACATCCAGCAATGTCATATGGTCACGGTAAGGAATCGCGATCGGATCGGTCGCCTCGCCGATCACCCGCACCTGCCGGTCCGGCGGCCCGATGAACCCGCGGACGATCACCGTGACATTCGGTTCCTGGATGTACTTCGTCAGCCGCGTCTCGATCTCGCGCGCGAGCTGCGTTGGTGTCTTGCCGGCTGCCACGATATCCTCGATCAACGGGGTCGAGATTCGCCCGTCAGGACGCACCGCGACCCCTCCCTCACTGAGATCCGGATTGCGATAGACGAATATACTGAGCGAGTCTCCGGAGCCGATGATATAGTCGTCCGCCACTTTGGCCGTACTCTTCTCGACCACCGGCGGCCCAGCATGGGACTTGAACAAACCGATGTCGCAACCGGTCAACGCCAAAAGCATCCCCGTCGCCAGAACCGGTGCCAGATTCCACATCTTGGATGTGACACCGCCCCGTAGGGTCAAGCAGGCCCGACGGGCCAGGCAAGAAATGTCTCGTCGCGTCTGGTCGAGCCAATCGTGAATCACGTCAACCTCTGAATGGACCAGTGCCTGGCATGATGGCCAGCGCACCGGACAGGCATAAAATCTTTAAATGGCGGTTCAGGCCTGATGGTAGGCGCGGAAGGAATTGAACCCCCTCCTCTGCCATGTTCAAGCAGCGCTCTGCCGATGAGCTACACGCCTCGCGCATCAACCACGCCTTCACCAACCGCGGAACAACACGCGACGGACAACCTCTCCTAACTGCCACCCTGGCTATACCACCCTTGAGCACGGCATTTCAACGCAGACATAAACACCCGGCCGTTACGACGTGATATTCGGGAAGCGTTACCACCATAGGTTACAATTTATCATCAAAAATCCGCCTCAACCCGAGCGCCGTCAAATCTTTTAACATCGAACTCGTCTAAATGTCATATGAAATTCATGGCTCTGCGATGATTGTCGAAAACGCGATAAAAATTAAAGTACCGATTGACGCGCCGTGTATCAACCTGCAACGTTACCCTCAGTTATCGCTTCAGCTACACACCCTAAATTACTGCCCGTGCGAAACGGCAACCTACGGTCCAGGCCTTCCCGCGGCCTGCAACCGCCCGCCTCTTTAACGCGTCAGCCGGCGGATTGAAAGGAAAGCGTCGATGCCGCGTGCAATGGCGCATTATCCCCCATGCGAAATGGCCGTCCTGGGCCTGGTCGAGTCTACGCTGTCCTTCGCGGTGATCTATACCGTGGTCCAGGCCACCGGCGCCTCGGTGCCGCGGACCGTAGTCATCGAGATGCCGCTAGATCGTGCCTTCGCCACGGCCGCGCTGCTGACCGTCATCGGCGGCTTCGTTGCCCTGATCATTGGTCTTTACCGTCCGGAAGTCTGCCTCGACCGGAAGCGGCTGCTCATCGCGAGCGCGTTCGCCGCGATCATCGCGTTTACCCTTTTGCTCCTTGTCGACAACGGGCCGCGCAGCAGTCTCACCAGTGGCCATGCCCTTTATCTGGCGAAAGTGATCGCCACGTGGCTCGCCTCGATAACCCTGGTCCGCCTGACCTACGCCTTGGCCGTGAATCGCATGTCCCTGGGCCGCCGCGTCCTGCTTCTCGGCGACCCAAGGCAAGTCGGCGCCTTGAGTGTCCGGCTGCGATCCTACGCTTCACGGCCAGAGCGTTTCTTGGCAGTTGCTACGCCAGTTGCCCATCTGGGGCATCGTCGTCGCAAGCGAACCCCAAGCCCAGGCCGTCGAACCGTTGGTGGACTGCAAGCTCCGCGGCGCCCCTATCCTGAGCGCCGCGGCTTTCCAGGAAAACTATCTCGGCCGGATCGATCCTGATGCGGTGACGGCGAACGATCTCTTGTTGAGCCAGGGCTTCACCGCGAACAAACTCGCGGCGGGGCTGAAGCGCTTGTGTGATGTTGTGTCGGCGTCTGCATGCTGGTCCTGTTGCTGCCGCTGATGGCAATGACCGCGATGGCAATCAAAATCGACAGCCCGGGCCCGGTGTTTTACCGCCAGCAGCGCCTCAGCCGGTTCGGCAAGGCATTAATTTTGCTCAAGTTCCGTAGTATGGCCGCGGATGCCGAACCGGGCGGCAGTCCATACTGGGCCCAGAAACAAGGTCAGCGTATCACCCGGATCGGACGTTTCATTCGAACCACGCGGATCGATGAATTGCCGCAACTGGCCAACGTCATTCGCGGCGAAATCAGCCTCGTCGGACCGCGTCCCGAACGTCCCCACTTCGTCGAGCAGCTGGCACGCACCGTCCCGTTCTACCGCCAGCGCAGCTACGTAAAGCCTGGCCTCACCGGTTGGGCGCAGGTCAACTTTCGTTATGGCGCCTCGGTCGAAGATGCCCGCGAAAAGCTCGCCTACGATCTGTAACTATGTGAAGAACCGCACCATCATCCTGGACATGATCATCCTGATTTCAACCGTCCGTGTCGTGTTGTTCCGTGCCGGCGCACGCTAATGGTTCGATCGCAATGCCTGGCTCCCGGACGTGCCGGATTTTACCCACTTCAGCCTGGTGGTATGCGCGCAGGGTTGGCGTGGCGGCTACGCGCGCGAATCGATAAGATACCGGCGGGCCGCCAATTCAACGAAGAGTCAGGTTTTCGGGCTGCTGGCATGACTGCCTGTAATCCGCTTTCAGGCTGCATCATCTGCCGGAAAGTGCTCTAATAGCCACGTGATCATGACCCTCGACATCCCCGCTATCGCCGTCCTGCATGGGGTTTGCGCCGCTGTCTATGCTTTGCTCGCCGCGTTGATCCTCGCCCGTCCGCCACTTAGCCGGACCGGCGCCTGGCTCACCTTCGCCTGCGCGGTGACAGCGATCTGGACCGGGACATTCGCCCTCGGCTGGCAGTCCCCGGTCATCCCCCTCGCCTCGTGGCTGGAGGTCGGGCGATCCGCCGCTTGGTATGGTTTCATCTTGCATCTGTACCGGCGATCGGTCGGTTCGGACGAACAGGTCTCCAGCGCCTTCAAGACCATGGGGCTCCTGGCACTGCTGGTTGTCGGCGGCACCCCGCTGCTCGAATGGTTCGCCGGCCCAGCCACAGCCAGTCTCCAATCCCTCGGCACCGCCACAAGGCTCGGTTTTGCCATCTGCAACCTGCTGCTGCTGGAGAACCTCTATTTCAATACCCTCCGAGAATCACGCTGGCACATCAATCTGTTATGTGTCGCCCTTGGGGGTCTTTTCCTGTACGATCTGTTGCTCTACGCTGACGGAGTCCTGTTCCACCGCCTGTCCTTCGCATTGCTGGAAGCGCGCGCGCCGGCCATGATCCTGGCCGCCCCGCTGATCGCGCTGGCCGCCGTGCGCAACCGCCGTTGGGCGATCGACATCCACGTCTCCCGCGATGTCGTCTTCCACAGCTTCACCCTGATCGCCAGCGGAATATTCCTGCTGGCGGTCGCCTTGATCGGCGAAGTGTTCCGCCGCGGTGGCTCCGAATGGGGCCGCGTCGCCGAAACCTCCTTGATCTTCGGCGCCTTCCTCGCCGTCGCCGTTACCCTGACTTCCGGATCCGCCCGCTCCCGCATCAAATCCATCGTGGTCGAGAATTTCTTCAGCCATCGATACGATTACCGCCGCGAATGGATGCGCTGCATCGACGCACTCACCGCGCCGGAAGCGTTCGTCGCGCTGCACAAACGGGCGATCCTCGCCGCGGCCGAGGTCGTGGACAGCCCGGCCGGCGCCCTGTTCGTGCGTCCGCCACAGGATGTCGCCTTCCAATGGGCCGGATCCTGGAACATGCCCGCCGTCACCACACCCGTGCCGCCAGGTCATCCGCTGGTCGCCCTGTTCAGGGACGGCGACTGGATCGTTGTCCTGGATGAGCATGCGGAGGCGGAAACCTGGATCCCCGAGCTGCCACGGGCCTGGGTGGTTCTGCCGCTCAATCATTTCGGGACCCTGATCGGCTTTGTCGTTCTCAGCCGGTCGCGGGCGCAATTCAAACTGGACCGGGAGGCGTACGACCTGCTACGAGTGGTCGGTCGCGAAATCGCGAGCCGTGTGGCGGAACAGCGCGCCATGCAGGTTCTGACACAGACCCAGCAGCTTCGCGAGTACAGCCAGCGTTTCGCTTTCGTCATCCACGACATCAAGAATGTGTCCGGGCAGCTTTCGATGCTTCTGACCAATGCCGAGGTTTACGCCGATAATCCGGAATTCCAGCGCGACATGCTGGCGACGGTGCGGGCGTCTGTCGGCAAGATCACCAGGCTGCTCTCCCGCCTGCAGGCCGAACGCCGGGAACGCGATCACGCACTCATCACCCCCGCGGAACGGCTCCGCGACCTGGTCGACACCTGCCAGATGACCAGGCGTCAGGAAATCGTCTTCTCCGATCGAAGTGGCGGCGCCGGCGCGGCAATCGATCCGGATGCGTTCGACGCGGTCGCCACCCATCTGCTCAACAACGCCGTCGAAGCCTCCGCACCCGGCGCCCCAATCACCGTCGATCTCCGGGTCGAGGCCCATGGCGTCGTCGTCGATATCATCGACCACGGTCAGGGTATGGCGCCCGAATTCGTCCGCGACGAACTGTTCCGGCCGCTGCACACCACCAAAGGCGACGGCCACGGCATCGGCGCTTATCAGGCCCGTGAACTGTTGCGCGACGCCGGCGGCGATCTGCTGGTTCTCAGCCGTCCGCGTGCCGGCACCACGATGCGGATCATTCTTCCCTCGGTCCGGCCGAGTATCGCCGAATCAGCCTCCGTCGAAGCGTGATCGAAACCACGATGTCGAAACCGAAACTTCTGATCGTCGAGGATGATGAGGGCCTCTGCTCCCAGTACCGCTGGGCGTTTCCCGCTTGCGAGGTGCTGATGGCGCACGCCCGTCCGCAGGCGGTGGCTCTGGTGAAGCGTGAAAACCCGCCCGTCGCCATCATGGATCTGGGACTGCCGCCGGATCCGGACGGGGTCAGCGAAGGCTTCGCCACCCTGTCGGAGGTGTTGCGTATCGCCCCACAGACCAAGGTCATCGTCGTCACCGGAAATGGGGAGCGCAAGAACGCGCTGCGCGCGATTGCCACCGGCGCCTATGATTTCTGTGAAAAACCGGTCGAGATCGAGGTGCTGCGCACAATCATCGAGCGTGGCCTCAACCTGCACCGGCTGGAGGAGGAGAATCGCCGCCTGATCGCCGCGCCGGTACGTTCGCCGATCGAGCGGATCATCACCGCCAGTGCCGGCATGCTGAAGGTCTGCCGCGATATCGAGAAGATTGCCACGACCAATGTGCCTGTACTGCTGCTGGGCGAAAGCGGCACCGGCAAGGAAGCGCTGGCCAGGGCGGTGCACGACCTGGGGCCGCGGGCCAAGCAACCGTTCGTCGCCATCAACTGCGGCGCCATCCCGGAAAACCTGCTGGAAAGCGAGTTGTTCGGACATGAGCGCGGGGCCTTCACCGGCGCCGTGAAGCAGACCATTGGCAAGATCGAGACCGCCAACAAGGGCACGCTGTTCCTCGATGAAGTGGGCGACCTGCCGCATCCGTTGCAGGTCAAGCTGCTGCGCTTCCTGCAGGACCAGATCGTCGAACGGATCGGCGGCCGGCAGAAAATCCAGGTCGATGTCCGCATCGTCTCCGCAACCAACGCCAACCTGGATGAGAAAATCAGCCAGGGCATGTTTCGCGGCGACCTGTTCTACCGCATGAATGCCTTCACCATCCGCATCCCGCCGTTGCGGGAGCGTGGTGCCGATATCGCGTTGCTGGCAAACTATTTCCTGAGCCGCTTCAACCAGGAATTTGCCCGCGGCATCCGCGGCTTCACCGAACATGCCACCCACGCGATGAACGTCCATGACTGGCCCGGCAACGTGCGGGAGCTGGAAAACCGCCTCAAGCGTGCCGTGGTCATGGCGGACCGGCGCCTGATCGATGCCGCCGACCTTGAACTGGCACCACCGGCGGAGGATCTGCCGGACCTCGATATCCGCTCCGCCCGGCTTCGCGCCGAACGCGACGTCATCCAGGAAGCGTTGATCCGCAGCAACAATACCTTGTCCGTGGCCGCAAGGCTGCTGGGCGTCAGTCGTCCCACGCTGTATGGCCTGCTGGAAGCGCACGGACTGGCCCACGAGGCGATCAGTTCGAACGACGCCGCCGCCCCCGCCGCCACCACGACCGCTGAAACAACGATGCAGAACGATTGAGGGTGAAACCAATGCGATACAGGTCTCTCGGCTGGATCATGATCGGCGCCTGGCTCGGTGCGTTCCCGATCGCCGCCCATGCGGACTACCTGTCCACCGCCAAGTCATCATTGCAGAAGGGCGACCTCAAATCCGCCCAGATCGACCTGCGCAACGCCGTCCGCAACGACCCCCAAAATGCCGAGGCCCATTATTGGCTCGGTCGTGTAACATTCGAACTGGGCGACCCGGTTGCCTCCGAACGCGAAGCGATCGCCGCGCGCGAACGTGGCTTCGATCCGCACCAGACGGTTCCACTGCTGGCACAGGCGATGCTGGCGCAGAACAAGTTCGATGAACTGCTGAACACGCTGAAGCCGGAAGGCAAGGACCCACTGCTGGATGCGTCCATCCTGGTGGCCCGGGGCTACGCCCAGGTCGGCCTGAAACGCCCCCAGGATGCCCAGAAGTCCTTCGCCGAGGCCGAACAGGTGGCACCAAACGCGGTGGAGCCTCTGCTGGCCGATGCGCGGCTCGCGGTCGCCCGCGCCGATCTGGCCGGGGCCCAGACGAAGATCGATCGCGCAATCGCCGCCCAGCCGAAATCCGCCGACGCGTTGCTGGCCAAGGCGCAGGTGCTGCGACTAAAGAACGATATTCCCGGCGCCATCGCCGTGCTCGACGAATTGGTGACAGACCAGCCCAGCGTCATGCAGGCCCGCCTCGACCGCGCCAGCCTGGAACTGGTGGCCAGCAAAAACGATGCCGCCAAGGCCGATATCGATGCGGTGCTGAAAGCCACGCCCAGCAATGTACAGGCGATATACCTCCTGGCGGTGATGGAGGCCCAATCGCGCAACTACAAGGCCGCGGACGCCGACCTCGAACGAATCTCCGGCTTTCTCGGCCGAATCCAGCGCGCGTTCTATCTTCAGGCCGTGGTGAAGGAGCAGCTTGGCCAGCTTGAGCAGGCAGAAGAAGCAGCCCGCAAATACCTGGGACGCGCACCGAACGATCTGGCGGCGTACAAGGTGCTGGCCAGGATCCAGTTCGCCAAGCACCGCCCCGACCAAGTCGTCGACACCCTCGCGAAGGTCGCCGAATCCGGCAAGGGCGACGCCGAGGCCTACGACCTCTTGGGGCGGGCATACGCGGCGACCGGCCAGGGGATGGAAGCAATCCAGTCGTTCCAGAAGGCCGAGACTTTGGCGCCGAACGATGTTGGGGTGCAGACGCGGTTGGCATCGGTCCGCATGGGCATGGGCGACGTCGACACCGCCGTGGGGGACCTGGAACACACGCTGGAACTTGCGCCCAAGCTGCCGGCGGTGGGTGAGGCACTCTTCTTCGCCGCGCTGGCGACCGGCGACACGGCAAAAGCCGGCGACGCATTGGCCAGGATCCGCGCCGCCCAAGGCCAGACCGAGATCGTTGGCAACCTGGATGGGCTGTTCAAGCTTGCCCAGATCGACTTCCCCGGCGCGAAGGCCATTTTCACCGACCTGGTTCAGAAATACCCGGACTTCACGCCGGCCAAGATCAATCTCGCCCGCGTTGACATCATGATGGATCAAAGGCCGGAAGCCGAGAAGATCTTGATCGACGTCCTGGCCAAGCATCCGACTGCCCAACCGGCGCTGACGATGATGGCCTCGAGCTACGTCCAATCGAATCGGCTGCAGGACGCAGTCGGGCTGTTGGAGCGCGCGCACGCGGCGGAACCTGGTCAGACCCGGGTGACCGTCACCCTCGGCGACATCTACATCCGCGCCGGCACGCCACAAAAGGCGCTCGACCTCGCCCAGGCGGAGAAAGGAAGCAATGCGAGTTCGACCGACATCTTGAGCCTGAAGGCGGCCGCGTATCTTGCGCTTGGGCAGAAGAAGGACGCCCGCGCCGCCTATACCGAAATCCTCAAGAACGATGCCAACGTGGTGGGCGCGAGGCGGCAGCTTGTCGCCCTGCTGATCGAGGCCGGCGACTTCGAAAGCGCGCGCAACATCATCACGGCCGGGATATCCGCCAACCCGCGCAACTATCAGTTGTATCAGGATTATGTCATGATTGACCTGAAGTCCACCGGCATGGATGCCGCGCTGGCGACGGCCGATCGCCTGCAGTCGCAGGACCGTGATTTCCCCGGCATCAAGGCGTTGAAGGGCGATGTCTACCTCGCGGCGAACCGGCCGGCGGACGCGGTGACTGCCTATACCGAGGCTAACAATGCCACTCCATCAGGCCTTCTGGTGAACCGCCTGGCGGGTGCGCTGTTGCGGGCCGGGCGGGCGGACGACGCCAACCAGTTGTTGCTGGGCTGGATCGGCAAGCATCCCGACGACATGATCGCGATTGAGCAGGTCGCTGAGGTCAATATCGCCGCCAGCAAGTTCGACGACGCGGCCAGGTATCTGGAACTGCTGCTTAAGCAGAAGCCCCATGACGCGGTCGCGTTGAACAACCTCGCCTGGGTTTACCAGCAGCAGGGGAACGACGCGAAAGCGCAGACGCTGGCTCGTCAGGCTTACGTGCTGTCGCCCAGCCCGCAGACCGCTGACACGCTCGGTTGGATCCTGACCACCGGGGGGAACGCGCGGGATGGCGTGGCACTCCTCCGCCAGGCCAGCGGCGAGAATGCGACTGATCCCCGAATCCAGTACCACTATGGCGTGGCCCTGAAGGACACCGGCAACAAGGACGAAGCGAAGAAGCGGTTGGAGACCGTCGTCGAGAACAAGGCCGAATTCAAGGAAAAGGCCGAGGCGCAGAAGCTGCTGGACGACATGGCGAAGGGAACCTGATCCGGGCGTTCCAGGACTGATCATGATTGCGATCGGCGCGATGCCGGTAAACGCCGCGCCATGTCCGCATTCGTCATGGCCCGGCGAAGTCCGGGCCACCTGTCCCGGCACGTGCGGCGATGGGTGGCTCAGACGCGCCGAACCATGACGGGGAACGATGCTATGGGGAATGGCTCCAAACCTGACCCGGTCCGCCTGTTGACCTTCTCGACCCTCTTCCCCCACGCGGCTCGGCCGAACCACGGCATCTTCGTGGAGAACCGGCTGCGGCACCTGCTGGCGACCAACCAGGCCACCAGCATCGTGCTGGCGCCGGTACCCTGGTTCCCCAGCCGCTCCGCCCGCTTCGGCGACTGGGCGTTGAACGCAAGTGCTCCTGTGACGGAGGCGCGTCAGGGGATAGAGGTCCGGCACCCACGCTATCCGGTCATTCCGAAGCTGGGGATGTCGGCCGCACCTTGGCTGCTGTATCGGGCGATGATTCCTCAGGTCACCCGCCTGCTGACCGAGGGTCACAGGTTCGACGCGATCGACGCCCACTACCTCTACCCTGATGGGGTCGCCGCGGCATGGCTTGGCCGGCGCTTCGGGCTGCCTGTGGTGATGACCGCCCGCGGGACTGATGCGAACCTGATCCCGCGGTTTCGTATTCCGCGTCGCCTGATCCAAGGCGCGATCCGGGACGCGAGCGCCATCGTCGCCGTCAGCGCCGCGCTGAAGCAGGCTCTGGTCGAGCTTGGCGCACCGGCCGAAAAGGTTACGGTGCTGCGCAATGGCGTGGAAACGGACCTCTTCCGCCCGCCAACCGATCGCATCCAGACGCGGGCAGCGTTAGGACTGAAGGGTCCCACGTTGATCTCGGTGGGTGGCCTGATCGAGCGCAAGGGCCATCACCGCACCATCGAGGCGATGCGCCATTTGTCCGGCTTCGAACTGATCATCGCCGGCGAAGGTCCGGAACGCGAACGGCTCTCGGGCCTGATCGCGCAATACAGCCTCGGTGACCGGGTCCACCTACTGGGACCTAGGCCGCATCGGGAATTACCGGCGCTGTATGGGGCGGCGGACGCCTCCGTGCTGGCCTCATCGCGTGAGGGTTGGGCGAACGTTCTGCTGGAGTCGATGGCCTGCGGCACTCCTGTCGTCGCCGCCAATATCTGGGGCAATCCGGAGGTTGTCCGCGCCCCGGAGGCAGGGGTGATCTACGAGCCGAACACCCCGGAAGGTATCGCCGCCGGCGTACGCCGGCTGTTCTCTTCCCTGCCCCACCGTTCGGCAACGCGGGCCTACGCGGAACCGTTCAGTTGGGATGATACGACCGCCGGCCAGTTGGCGCTGTTCCGGCAGGTCGTGGGCCGAACGCCTGCCGCCACGCCCTGACCGACAGGATGTGCGTTTTCGCGCGACGGACCAGATCCTCACCAGCCCTCGCCCATGCTTCGCAGAACCCCCTGTGCCGCAGTATTCCCCTGTTGCGCAGAAAGTCGGTACCACTTCACCGCCTCATCGCGGGATTGCAGCACGCCCCTGCCGTTCAGATACAGGTAGCCAAGCTAGGCGCGTCTCTGGCGGTTGGGTGGATCCCAGAGGACTTTTACGGCACTATCGCACTCATCGAGGCCAGCTCGACGGACGGCGAGCACATCGTGCCATACCGCAGTTTGATACCGCCGCGTACCAGATTGCGCACGACCCAGAATCGCTGGTGACGATGGCCCGGTTCGGCAATCCGGAAACGATTCCTGACGATCTGCGCCAGATCAGGCTCTCCCTCGCGTCTCGCGATGAGGCAGCAACCGTTGGGCCTAACGGCGGACTTCCGGATAGCGGCTCGTTTGTGGCAACGTCAGCCTTCAGGTGACCTCAACCCGCGCCCAATGGCGATCAGCGAACCGGCGCAACGATTCGATCCGCGACAGCGCGGATTGGGATCGCCGCGCTGCCGGTTCTCCACCTGGAACGGGAATTTCTGACCGACGTTTCAAGCCTTGCATTGGCGACGAAAATCGGGCGTCTCGTTGACACTTCAGGTCGGCTCAGCCCGAGTCGGCTTTCGGTCACTCCACTCAACTGATCGAGATCTAGCCACGATAATGCCGACACCGTTCTCGTCCCAGGATCTCGGTCGCATCTTCGACTCGCGTGTCCTGACCCGTGGCCGGGGCCTCGGCTTGGCCGGTGGGGTGGAGGTAACACTCGACGGCGACACGATCACCGGCGCCGTGCAGGAACGGGGCGCCACCCATAGCGTGTGCATCACCCCCTCCCTGCTTGGGCGCCGCGTTGTTTTCGACCACCGGTGTAGCTGCGGCGTTCCCGGCTGCCCGCATCTGGCAGCGGCGGCGTTCGCGGCACTCGATCGTTTCCCCGTGCTACGCAAGCCGGAGCAGCAGACCTTCCTCGACACGCTGACGACGCCTGCGCCGGAGAAAGAACGCCAACGGATTGTCTTCGAACTAGCACCCGGCGAGGGCGCGCATGCCTGTATCGTCACCACGTTTCTGATCGGCGAACGGACGGCCATCGCCGCCCCCACGACACCGCGCCAGGTCGTCAGCAACGAACAGGCCGATCCGAAAATCCGCGACGTCGCCTACTTGCTGGGTGAGGGGCACGAACCACGCACCGGGGTGCCCGCGACACTGGTCGTCGACGTTCTGAATGCACTCGTAGAGAGCGGTCAGGCGCGCTGGCATGCTGGAGGCCGCCGCCTTGTCAAGGGCGAGACCAGGTTCTTCGTCTCCTCCTCGGCCGCCGCCCTGCCAC
Source organism: Rhodopila sp. (assembly GCA_028291505.1). Classification (GTDB taxonomy): domain Bacteria; phylum Pseudomonadota; class Alphaproteobacteria; order Acetobacterales; family Acetobacteraceae; genus Rhodopila. The sequence continues at coordinate 32,338 of JAQGHW010000436.1, forward strand.
CCCGTTCAGGCGTCATCGTCGCCGATTCTGGACCCTGGTACATCGACGCCGCCACCGGAGCTGTCGCCCGCATCCGAATCCAGGCGCCCGCGCTCGCACCCAGGCCAGCCGCGCCCGCCGTTGGACGGGTCGTCCACCCGAAGCGGCGGCTCGAACCGATAACCGCCAGCGAACAAGTGATCGTTGACCGTCCCGCCAACCCGGTCTTGCGGCTGACCCGCTTCCCGTGCCCAGACGAGTTTGGCCGGATGCAGCAGCTTGATGCTCTGCTGCTCGAGTTTGACTACGGCGGTGCGCTCGTCCCCTTTGACGACGACCGCCAGTTCGTTCGCACCAACACCCCAGACGGACCGGTCTTCGTGCGCCGCGACCGCACGGTCGAGACCGCCGCCCAGGACGCCCTACGTCAGGACGGCTTGGTGCAGATGCGGATGGCCACCGGGAAAGCGGAGAAAGGCCGGCTCGTCTTCGTCTTCCGCGGCCGCGATGCGGCCGAAGCCTGGCAAGGTTTCGTCGCCGAACGTCTCCCGGCGCTCCAGGCGCTTGGCTGGCACAACCAGATTGACCCCGATTTCGGTCCGCGCCTGGTAAAATCGGTTGGCCTCTGGGATATGAAGGTCGCCGATGCGCCACGTGGAGAGTTCTCGCTCGATTTCGGGATCGAGATCGAAGGCGCCCGCCATCCGCTGCTGCCAATCCTCATGCGTCTGCACGAACGTGGTGGCATCGCCGCAGCCCGGATCATCGATGGCGAGGTTGTCACCAGCCTGGACGACGGCCGCATCCTCAAGCTGCCGGCCGAACGCATCGCGCGCCTGCTCGCGGTGATAGACGATCTGATCGAGGCGGCCGGCCGCACGACTGGCGACACGATGGTACTCGATGCCACTGTCGCCCCCAACGTGCTCGACCTGGAAGATCTCGTCAGCACGCGGTGGCACGATGGCGCCATCATCGCCGCCCATGTCGCCCGCTTCCGAGCCGTCGCCGACATCCCCGAGGCGCCGGTGCCGGACAACTTTATCGGGAGCCTGCGCCCGTACCAACAGCAGGGTGTCAACTGGCTACAACACCTGCGGGAGAACGGTCTCGGCGGATTACTCGCAGACGACATGGGGCTCGGCAAAACGGCGCAGACCATTGCGCACGTCGTCATCGAGGAAGCCGCCGGCCGCCTTGATCGCCCTGTACTGGTCGTTGTGCCAACCAGCCTGGTGCCGAACTGGACCGCGGAGCTCGCCCGCTTCACGCCGCATCTGCGCGTAGTCGTGCTGCACGGCCTCGATCGGCATGAACGGCGGCGCGACCTTACCGGCGTGCATGTCGTGATTACCACATACACCGTGTTGGCGCGCGACATAGAAGATATGGCACGACTTTCCTGGCACATGGTTGTGCTCGACGAGGCGCAGGCGATCAAAAACCCGACCGCGCGGACGACACACGCGGCATGCCGCCTCGACACCCGGCACCGACTGTGCCTGTCCGGCACGCCGATCGAAAACAACCTTGGTGAGCTGTGGTCCCAATTCGCCTTCCTGATGCCCGGCTTGCTCGGGTCGCGCAAAAGCTTCAACCGCCGCTTCCGCGCGCCGATCGAGAAGGACGCAGATCCGGTCCGCCGCCATCAGTTTGCGTCGCGCATCCGCCCCTTCATCCTGCGCCGGACAAAATCGGCGGTGGCGACCGAGCTACCTCCCAAGCACACGATTTTGCGGCGTATCACGCTGGCACCGGATCAGCGCGAGCTTTACGAAACGATCCGCGCGACCATGCACGAGCGGGTGACCCAGGGGATCGCGGCACGCGGGGTGGCGCAGAGCCACGTCCTGGTGCTCGATGCGTTGCTGAAGCTGAGGCAGGTCTGTTGCGATCCGCGACTGGTAAAATTGCCATCCGCGCGGCTGACCGGAACGTCGAGCAAGTTGTCCGACCTACTGGAAATGGTTTCAGAAATGATCACGGAAGGCCGCCGTATCCTGCTGTTCTCGCAGTTCACGTCGATGCTCGATCTGATGAAGCCGGCGTTGGTCGCCGCTGGCATCCGCTTTGTAGAATTGCGCGGCGATACGGCCGATCGGGCAGAACCCGTTCGCGGCTTTGAGGCAGGCGAGGTGCCGCTGTTCCTGATCAGCCTAAAGGCGGGGGGGCGTGGGTTAAATCTGATTTCGGCGGACACGGTGATCCACTACGATCCGTGGTGGAACCCGGCCGTCGAGGACCAGGCGTCGGACCGCGCTCACCGGATTGGCCAGACCAAATCCGTGTTTGTCTACAAGTTGATCGCGGCGGACACGGTAGAGGAACGAATGGTGGAATTGCAGGAACGCAAGGCCGCACTGGCAAATCTCGCACTAACCGAGGACGCCGCGGCGCTGCCGGCGATGGATGCGGAAGATATTGACTATCTGTTCGGTGTTACGCCCGATCGGTTGGCTGCTTGACCCACTTGCGGGAAGGACGGAACTCACTCTGGCCTTCCGTCTACCCCTGATGCCACCGGTCGGTCGGGCCAGTAACTTCGCGCATGACCGCCAGGGAGGACTGCGGGAACTCGCCCGGCACGCAGAGCATGTTGACCGAGATCGTGATCCCAAAGATGTTCTCTGGGTCGGCTCGGAAGTTGTTTGCACTATAGATTGGTGGGAAATGCCAATAGAGACGGTAACCGTACGATTGTAGCAGGGCGATGAGTTCCGCCGATCGGGCTTCACGATCGTTCTCGACATATAGAATTGGCCGGCACCGCGCGATCGTCGCGGCCGCACCCTGCAGCGCCTCGGTCTCCATGCCTTCAACGTCGAGCTTCATGACGTGACACACGAGAAGGTCAAGATCGTCGATAGCGATCAGCGGCACAGACTCGCCTTGTTGGGCGCCCTGAAGCGACAGTCCACCATAGTTGTGTTGGCCGTTCGGATCCAGCGAGGGAACCAGCAGAGTTCCCTTGGCGGCGCCGACGGCCGCGTGATGAGTGAAGACATTCGCGCAACTGCTCAGCGCCACGTTGGCGCAAAGTGTCTGGAATATCAGTCGCTGCGGCTCGAACGCATGTACCGCGCCGGACGTGCCGACCAGGTGGGACAGATCGATCGTATGCACGCCGATGTTGGCACCGATGTCCAACACCGTCATGCCGGGCTGCACGAAAATGCGGAACAGCTCGGTCTCGCCGGCCGAGAATTCACCATATTTGCGCAGGCTGGCACCTATATAGATGTCGTTTCGATTGTAGAGCATGAGACCGTTGCGGCAGCGCGCGAGCTCGTTGAAGCCTCCAGTCTCCATAGTTGTCGTCTGATTCCTTGAATTCGTGGTCCACGTTGGAGTGCCACAACGTGAAGGCGTTTGGTCATCGACCGGTGCCATCGATCCTCGGACAGATTCGTCGTCCCGAGGCCCTGCAGAAGTCGATAGCGCGTGCCGTAGATCCGACCGTGACAGATCGGCAGCGATGCGGGCCATAACTCCCGACCAATCCTGTCCAGGTCGCTCCTGCCGATATAGCCGCATACTTGGATACCAAGGCGAATCGGTACGTTCCAGCAGCCACGTGAAATGCGGCGCGAAAGGTATCATCGCCCAGCTTGGCACGCCCAAGGATCCTGCCAGATGTAGCGGTCCCGTACAGGAACTGATCATCAGGTCCAAACCGGCCATGATGGCCGCCGTATCTGCTAAATCGTTGAGCTCCTGCCCTAGATCGAGGACATGTGGCGGCAAGCGATTTACGTCCCGATCCTCCCGCCCTGGTCCCACCTGAAGCACGACGAAGTCAATGCCCGGCACCGAAAACAGTGGCGCCACGCTGCTCAGGCCTGGCGAGCGAAAGCGATCCCGCGACGTCACCGGATTCCCAGCCCAAACGATGCCGACGCGCAGCCCCCTGCCACCGATTCGTTTGTCCCAACGTGCCTGTTCGGACGGATCGGCGCGCAGATACGGCACTCCAGTGGGGATACTGTCGAGCCCGGAAGCGAATGCCAGGGGCAGGCTCAATAGTGCGCACTGGACGGCGAAATCCTGCAGCGGCACTTCCCGAGGCGAGATAACCGTAATTCCCTCGATGGTTTCAAGCAATCGGCGCATCGGTGGGTGCGCTGCCACGATCACCCGCCCAGCCCGGCAGACCAGCAGA
>JAQGHW010000438.1 GCA_028291505.1 Rhodopila sp.
CTGTTCTGCCGGTGTACACAACGGGAGCCCGGTTTTCGCATTGCTCTCCGAACATTCATCGGCCGCCACGCGGATCCCCCAACCGCATCGCCCACATCACCCGGCCCTACCCTCGTCGCAAACCGGGGGGCTGACCGCCACCCCGTGAACCTTGCCGAAACCCCTGCGGCAACCCAAATGCGGCCCCACCGAAAGGATTCCCCCGCCATGATCCAGCTTCGCCCCTTCGACTCACTGGGCGCGTTCCGCAACGAATGGCTGAACGCCCACCATCACTTCAGCTTCGGCGGCTACCACGATCCGCAGCGCATGGGCCTCGGCCGCCTGCGCGTGTGGAACGATGATGAGGTCGCTCCCGGCACCGGCTTCGACCCGCACCCGCACCGCGACATGGAGATCGTGACCTACATCCGCGAGGGCGCTATCACCCACCGCGACAACCTCGGCAACGAAGGCCGCACCGAGGCCGGCGACGTCCAGGTCATGCACGCCGGCACCGGCATCACCCACACCGAGTACAACAAGGAGAACGTCCCCACCCGCCTGTTCCAGATCTGGATCATGCCGGACAAGCGCGGCGTCGCCCCCGGCTGGGGCACCAAGACCTTCCCCAAGGGCTCGCTCGACGGCGACAACGGCCTGTCCGTGCTCGCCAGCGGACGCCCCGCGGATGCCGGCTCCGACGCCCTTCCGCTCAACGCCGACGCCGCCGTCCTGGCCGGCACCCTGGCCGCGGGACAGACCGCCGAACTGACCCTCGCCCCCGGCCGAGCCGCCTACCTCGTCGCGGTAAACGGCGCGGTGACGGTGAACGGCCTCGTCGCCCAGGCCCGCGACGGCGTCGCCATCTCGGATGAGCGCTCGGTCACCATCACCGCAACCCGGGCAACCGAACTGGTGGTCGTGGAGGTGGCAGCCTAGTACCCGATCGCAGAGAAGCGTGAGTCGCGACGCGACCACGCTTCGCCGCGTGAATCGGCAACTTCAAACCAAAACCGACGTATCGCGCTTCTATGATGCGCGATACTAGGGCGTCAGTTCTGCCCCTGCGCAATATACCGGTCGATGGTGCGGTGCCTGAACAACCACCGCCCATCGACTTTCACCAGCCGGTCCGAGTAGCCGCCGCCCGATCCAATCGCCGGACCACCAGGCGTATTCTGGATCAGCGCCCAGTTAGACCTCGCCGTCGCGGTATCCCCGTCCAGCTCGATCACGATATTCGTCGTCAGGTGCACCCGCCTCGGCCGAACCCCCGTCGCGATGCTGCGCGCCTGGGCAACGATCCCAGCCCGACCCGTACCGGTGCCGAACGCCGTCTCCCAAACCCCATCGGGCGTGAACAGCGCCGCCATCTCCTCGAACCGGTCGCCATCCAGCGCAAAGCAATACCGCGCCAGCAGTTCGCGGATTTCATCCTTGTCAGACATGTCGCTGCCTCCTTGTCCGTTTGCCTCATTCCGCGCCAGTATACCCGCTGCGGCCATGACGGCACAGGAGCATGCGGACGATGGATGTGATCAGCAACGACAACCTGATCCGGGATGAGGCAGCCCTCGAAGCGCTCTACGGCGAGTCCTCCGCCGGCGCGATCGCCAAGGAGATCGACTACATCCACCCGCACTACCGCGCGATGATCGAGGCCTCGCCGTTCATGGTCCTGGCCACCAGCGGGCCGGAGGGACTGGATTGCTCCCCCCGCGGCGACCCGGCCGGCTTCGTCCATGTCCTGGATGAGAAAACCCTGCTGATCCCCGATAGGCGTGGCAACAATCGTATAGACAGTCTGCGCAACATCATCCGCGACGACCGGGTAGCCCTGCTGTTCCTGATCCCCGGCGTCGGCGAGACGCTGCGCGTGAACGGCCGAGCAACGATCTCGGTCGCGCCGGAACTGATCGGGCGGTTTCCATTCCGCGGCACCCTGCCCCGCTCGATCATCGTCGTGCGGGCCGAAAGCGTCTATTTCCAGTGCCCCAAGGCGCTGGTCCGCTCCGAACTCTGGAATCCGGAGAAGCACATCAGCCGCAAGGCGCTGCCCAGCACCGGCACCATCCTGGCCGATATCACGACCGGCCGGGTCGGTGGCGAGCAATACGACCGCGAGTATCCCGAACGTCTGCGAGCCACCATCTATTGAGCCAGCGACCGGCCGGACCAAAAGCACTCCTGGCAACGCGGGCGGGTAGCCTGCCAACCCCCCGGCCGCTATGGTTGGTAGCGCTATCAGGGGACGGAGAACGATGAAGCCAAGGCTGATCCTCGCCTGCCTGACGACGACCGCCGTGGCCGCCCGCGCCCGCACCGAGTTCGACGCGATCATCCACCAAGGCCCCAGCGACATGACCGTCGCGGAGGTCACAAAAGCCGCCGCATCCCACCAGGCCCGGGCCATCCTGTTCGCCAACACCCTGCCGCTGACCGCCGCCGCCATCGCCGCCCTGCCCGAAACCATCCGGGTCGGCGCCACCAGCAGCGTCGGCTTCGACCATATCGATGTCCCGGCCGCCAAGGCACGCGGCATCGCAATGACCAACACCCCCGGCGTGCTGGACGAATGCACCGCCGACCACGCCATGATGCTGCTGCTGGCCGCCGCGCGCCGAGGCGTCGAATATGACCGCATCATGCGCCAGGGCTGGCGTCACCGCATCGGCCAGGGCGACCTGCTCGGCGTGCGCGTCACCGGCAAGCGCATCGGCATCCTCGGGATGGGCCGCATCGGCCGAGCCTTCGCCCAGCGCGCACGCGGCTTCGACATGCAGGTGCTCTACCACGGCCGCACCCGCCTGCCGCCCGAACTGGAACACGGCGCCACCTACTACGCCGATTTCCACCAGATGCTGCCCCACTGCGACTTCCTGTCCGTGCACGCGCCCGGCGGAGCGGCCACCGACAAGATGATCGACGCCCGCGCCCTGGCCCTGCTGCCGGACGGCGCGGTGCTGGTGAACGTCGCCCGCGGCTCCCTCATCGACGAGGAAGCCCTGCTCGACGCCCTGACATCCGGCAAGCTGTTCGCGGCCGGCCTGGACGTGTTCCGTGACGAGCCCGATTACGATCTGCGCCTCGCCGGATTGAACAACGTGGTGCTGTCCCCGCATATCGCCAGCGGATCCAGGGAAACCCGCGACGCCATGGGGTTTCGTGCGTTGGACAACATCGCCGCCGTGCTGGCCGGCCGGCCCGCCATCGACCCGCTTTGGAGAGACTGAAATGCCGAAACCCGTCCTGTTCGTGACGCGCCGCCTGCCCGCCTCGATCGAGGCCCTCGCCGCACGTGAGTATCAGGCGCGATTGACCCCGTCCGATGTCGCGATCCCGAACCTGATCCCCCAATCGGAAGGGGCGGACGCCATCCTGTGCTGTCCCGGCGATGTGCTGAACGCGAAGACAATCGCTGCCCTGCCCGACTCGATAAAGGTCATCGGCACCTTCAGCGTCGGCTACGACCACATCGACGTGGCGGCGGCCAAGGCGCGCGGCATCAAGGTCTGCAACACGCCCGACGTGCTCAGCGTCGCCACCGCCGAGTGCGCACTGCTCCTCATCATGCTGGCCGCAAGGCGTGCCGGCGAAGGCGAACGTCTCGTCCGATCCGGCAAATGGGAAGGTTGGGCACCGACCCAGCTTCTCGGCACCCAGGTTTCCGGCCGCCGGCTTGGCATTTTCGGCATGGGCCGCATCGGGCGGGAAATCGCCAGGATGGCGCGCGGGCTGGACATGGAAATTCACTACCGCGACATGACTCGCTTGCCCCCGGACCTGGAGCAAGGGGCGATCTTCCACGACAGCGACGACAGTTTCCTGCCCATCTGCCAGGTGCTGTCGCTGAACGCCCCCGGTGGCGAAGGCACACGCCACTGGCTGAACGCCGACCGGATCGCCAAACTGCCACCCGGCGCGGTGGTAGTGAACGCCGCCCGCGGCACCCTGATAGACGACACGGCAATGATCGCCGCCTTGCGTTCCGGGCAAATCGCAGCCGCCGGACTGGATGTTTACAACGGCGAG
>JAQGHW010000441.1 GCA_028291505.1 Rhodopila sp.
TTGCAGTCCACTCTCAAGAGCTATCAGCAGCTCGCGCTCGGCTATCTCGCGGTCCTGCGCAAGGAAGACGGAGCGCTGATCGGGCGCTGCGGCTTGATGGACCTCGTTGTCGAATCCGCGGCACCCGAGCACGGCATTCGCAGAGGATGGTTCGGGGACGCACAGACGCCCGCCGACGTCGCGCTGACATTCGAGTGTGAGCTCGGCTACACGTTCGACCCCGCCGTCTGGGGCCAGGGTTTCGCGACCGAAGCGGTACGTTGCGTTCGCGACTACGCTCGCGACGTTCTACGGCTGTTGTACGCGATCTCGGCCATTCTTCCGCAGAACGCCCGCTCGCGGCACGTCGCCGAACGGTTCGGCGCGCGAGCCGGCGGTCAAATGGAAGTGGCCGGTCTCACGTGGGATCGCTACGTTTGGCCGCTCGCGACAGGCGGTACGGCTCGGCCCCAGCTGGCATCAACGAAATAGGCCTGGCCCGTATAGCCCCGAGCGGATCGAACGGCTCGACCGCAAGCTCAACAGCTTTATCCCAGTGTTGGGCGAGGAGGCGCCGACCGCGGCTCGCTCGCAAATGACTGCTCTCGGCGCTACCTCGCCGTCGGCGGGTGTGTCGGGGGAGGACCGAAAACCACCCCAACTGGTCGAAGTAAACTCATCCTCTCCGTCACCGGGCGGTAGTTGGTTCGGAAAGCTGGGGGCCTGCTCTGGGCAACCAGTCAAAACCTTTGTGCAGGTGTACCAGTTCAACGCTAAATTTCCTCGATGATCGCGGTTGCCTCGATCTCCACCCGGGCGTCTCGCTCAGCGAGTGCGGCGACCTGCACCAACGTCATCGCCGGATACCAGCGGCCCAGCGAGTCACGGTAAACCGAACCCAGGGCTGGCAGGCACTGGCGGTATTCCTCGATATCCACGACATACCAAGTCAGGCGGGCAATGTTTTCGGGCCGGCCGCCTGCCTCACGCAGCACTGCCAGGATGTTGCGGAGGGCCTGTGCCGCCTGGGCGACGAAACCTTCGGCGAAGCGGCCGTTTTCATCCCAACCGATCTGGCCGCCGATCATCACCACCCGGCCGGTTCCGGCGATCCCGTTGCTGTAGCCGCGTGGCACCGGCCAGCCGGACGGTTGCAGGATGGTCAGGTCGGTCATGCCTCGCTCTCCATCAGTTGCCGGCGAACACCGGTTTGCGCCTGGCCACGAACGCTTCGTAGGCGCGGCGGAAATCGCCCGTCGTCATGCACAGGGCTTGTGCAACCGCCTCGGCCTCGATCGCCTGCTCGACGGACATTGCCCATTCCATCTGCAGCATGCGCTTGGTCATGGCGTTGGCGAACGAGGGCCCCTCGGCGAGTTCGCGCGCCAGGGTCGCGGCGTCGGCGGCCAGGGTTTCCGGCGCCACGATGCGGTTGAAGAACCCCCAGGCCAGTCCTTCCTCGGCACCGAGCGCCCGGCCGGTGTAGAGCAGGTCGGAGGCGCGGCCCTGGCCGATGAGGCGCGGCAGGATGGCGCAGGCGCCCATGTCGCACCCGGCCCGGCCGACGCGGTTGAACAGGAACGCGACCCTGGCCCGCGGGGTGCCGATGCGCATGTCACTGGCCATGGCGATGATCGCGCCGGCGCCCGCCGCCACGCCATCGACCGCCGCGACGATCGGTTGCGGACAGGCGCGCATCGCCTTGACCAGGGATCCCGTCAGGCTAGTGAACGCCATCAACCCCTTGGTGTCACGGTCGAGCAGCGGCCCGATGATCTCATGCACGTCGCCGCCCGAGCAGAAATTGCCGCCGGCGCCGGTCACCACGAAGGCGCGGATCGCGTCGTCGGTGACGGCCGCCCGGAAGATCGCGGCCATTTCCGCGTAGCTGTCGAAGGTGATCGGGTTTTTCCGGTCGGGCCGGTTCAAGGTCAGCGTCGCCACCGGACCGTCGACGGTGAACGCCAGGCTGGTGGCCTGGTAGGTCGTGAGGTTCATGGGGATTCCCCTTTTAGCGCCTGCCGCACACCGCTTTTGACCATCCCCAGCAGCCGGTGCAGGGCGGCACGGTCACGTGGTGAAACACTGGCGAACAACTCGGCGATCCAGCGCTCATGCGCGGCTGACTGAAGCTCGAAGACCAGGCGGCCGTGCGGCGTCAGGGACAGGAACTGGGTCCGCCGGTCGGTCGCGTGCGCGCGCCGCTGGACGAGGCCGTCGGCCACCAGACTGGCGGCAAGTGCAGTGACGTTGCCGTTCGACACCATCATCCGGCGCGAGATTCGCCCCAGTGTCAGCCCGTCAGGTTCACGGTCAAGCTGCGCCATCAGATCGAAGCGAGGTAACGTGGTGCCGAACTGCTCACGCAGGCGGCGGCGGATTTCCGTCTCGATCAGGGTGGCGCAGGACAGCATGCGCAGCCACAGGCGCAAATCCTCCTTGTGGCCGGCCGGCGTCCCCGCCAGCGCGGTCTCCAGATCGACCGCGGCGCGCCCGTCGTCGGGACTCATGTCTCGCCCCCGTCCACCGCGAGCGCCTGGCCGTTCACCGCCGCCGCCTCCGGCAGGCAGAGGTACAGGACGCTGGCGGCCACTTCCGCCGGCCGGATCAGCCGGCCGAGCGGGTTGGCTTGCGTGAGGTCGGACAGGGCCTGGGCCGCGGTGCGGCCGGTGCGTGCGACGATGCGCTCCACGCTTTGGGCAACGAGGTCGGTATCGGTGAAGCCGGGGCACACAGCGTTCACCGTGACCCCGGTCCCGGCGACTTCCTGTGCCAGGGCACGCGTGAGGCCCAACAGCCCGTGCTTCGCCGTCACGTAGGCACTGACGTAGCGATAGCCTTTCAGCGACGCGGTAGAGGCGATGTTGACGACACGGCCGAATTTGGCCTCCAGCATTCCTGGCAGCGTGGCGTGGGTCATGATGACCGCGCCGGCGACATTGACCCGCCACATACGCTCAAACATTGCCATGTCGGTCTTGTGGAACGGGGCGGTCTCAGCGGCGCCCGCGGCGTTGATCAGCAGCAGGACCGGACCCAGCGTCTTGGCGGCCAGGGTAATCGCGTCGGCCACGGCGGCCTCATCGGTAACGTCGGCGGCGATCGGGAATGCCGCGTGTCCGGCCGCGACTGCTTCGCGCAGCTTGGCTTCCCGGCGGCCGAGGATGGTCACTCGCGCGCCGGAGGCCGTCAGAACCGCGGCGATCCCAAGGCCGATGCCTGACCCGCCACCAGTCACCAGAGCGTGCTGTCCGGCCAACGGCCGCGCACCTATCGTTGCTTCCTGCACGCCGATCACCGTCATCCCTGGTGCTCCTGTGGTGCATATAATCCTTGCGCTTCGGATAGTTCAAGCTTAAACTGTTTAAGCCTGAACTATCATCCCAAGTTGGTATGAGGTGCGCATGCGCGTTGCGGTGATCGGCGGCGGTCCGGCGGGATTGTATTTCGCGATCCTGCTGAAGCGGGATCAGCCGGAGGCGCACGTCACGGTGGTCGAGCGCAACAGCGCCGAGGATACATTCGGCTTCGGCGTGGTGTTCAGCGACCAGACACTGGACACGTTCGCCGCGGCCGACATGCCGAGCTACCGCGCGATCGTCGACAATTTCGCCTATTGGGACGACATCGAGATCCACGTACGGGGGACGGTGCAGCGCATCGGCGGCAACGGATTCTGCGGCTGCTCGCGCCGCTCCCTGCTGATGCTGTTGCATGACCGGGCTCGGGCGCTGGGCGTCGAACTGCTGTTCAATCGTGCGGCGACGCCGGAGGATTTCCCGGATGCCGACCTGATTGTCGCCGCCGACGGCATCAACAGCGCGATCCGCGGGCGAGCGGAGGCGCATTTCCAACCGCATACCGATCTGCGGCCGAACCGGTTCGCCTGGATGGGCAGTACCCGTCCGTTCGACGCCTTCACATTCTTCTTCAAGGAGCGCGCCGAGGGCATCTTCATCGCCCATTGCTACCAGTACCAAAGCGGCGCCAGCACCTGGGTGCTGGAAATGGAGCCCGAGACGTTCCGCCGCACCGGCCTGGAGCAGGCGACCGAGGCTGACTCCGCCCGGTTCATGGAGGATGTCTTCGCCGACGAACTCGACGGCCACCGGCTGATCACCAACCGCAGCCATTGGCGACAGTTCCCGATGATCCGCTGCGCCCGTTGGACTCAGGGCAATGTCGTGCTGCTGGGCGATGCGAAGGCCACGGCGCATTTCTCGATCGGGTCCGGAACCAAGCTGGCGATGGAGGACGCGATCGCGCTGCACGCGGCGGTCATGGCGGGGGGGTCGGTGCCCGACAGCCTGGCGCGGTTCGAACACGGACGGCGCGAGGCGGTTGAGAAGATCCAGCACGCGGCCGACGTTTCGCTAGTGTGGTTCGAGCATGTTCGACGCTTCTGGCCGATGCACCCGACGCGGTTCGCGTTCGGCGTGATGACCCGGTCGAAGGCGATCACCTATGATGACCTGGCACTGCGGGCGCCCGGCTTCGTGCGTGAGGTGGACGCGTTGTTCGCACGCGAGGTCGCCGGCAACGCTGTGCCGGCGACCTCGCAACGACCGCCGATGTTCCAGCCGTTCCGCCTGCGCGGCATGGAGCTGGTGAACCGGGTCGTTGTTTCCCCGATGTGCCAGTACAGCGCAGAGGACGGGATGCCGACCGACTGGCACCTGGTGCA
>JAQGHW010000442.1 GCA_028291505.1 Rhodopila sp.
TCCGGTCCCTGCGGCTTTTCGATGCCTTCGCCGAGCTGGAAGCGGACGAACCCGGTCAGCGTGACGCCGGCCTTCTTGACCACGGCGCGCACGCGGCTTTCACCGTCATGCACCCACACCTGCTCCAGCAGCACCACTTCCTCGTAATATTTGCGAATACGGCCTTCGACCATCTTCTCGATGATGTTCTCGGGCTTGCCGGAGGCACGAGCCTGCTCGCTCAGCACCGCACGCTCCCTCTCCAAGGCGGCCGGATCGACCGCGTCGATGTCGAGCGCTTCCGGGCGGCTGGCGGCAACGTGCATACCAACCTGACGGCCGAGGGTTTCCAGCGTCGCGAACTCCCCCGGGCCTTCGATGGCCGCGAGGACGCCGATCTTGCCCAGGCCGGGCTTGAGTGCCGCGTGGACATAGGTCGCCACGACCCCTTGCGACACGGTAAGCACCTTCGCACGCCGCAGGCTCATGTTCTCGCCGATGGTCGCGACGAGATGGGTGAGCTGCTCCGCCACCGTGCGGCCAGTCTCGGCGAACGGTGCGGCGTTGATGGCGTCCAGATCGTCGCCGGTGGACAGCGCGATGTTGGCCACCGTCGTGACGAATTCCTGGAAGGTCTCGTTGCGGGCGACGAAGTCGGTTTCGGCGTTGACCTCGACGATCGCCGCCTTGTTCGTGGCGGAGGCGACGCCGATCAGGCCCTCGGCCGCGATCCGCCCGGACTTCTTGGCGGCAGCGGCGAGACCCTTCTTGCGCAGCCAATCGATCGCGACTTCGATGTCACCGTCGGTTTCGGTCAGCGCCTTCTTGCAGTCCATCATGCCCGCGCCGGTCTTCTCGCGCAGGTCTTTCACCAGGGCAGCGCTGATCGCGGCCATGTCTTTATCTCCTGACTAGAGCATGATCGCGCGGAGCGGAACGTTCGTCGTCCGTTAAGGACGCACTGTTCGCACGAAGCGCGTGAATCATGCGATCAAACACAAATGGTTCAGGCGGTCGCTGGGGCGGCTTCGGGCTCCATGTCGGCGAGCACCTCCGCCGGGAGGTCTTCCCGCGCACCGATATCGGCGCCGGAAGAGCCCATCTCGGCGCTGATGCCATCCAGCACCGCGCCCGCGATCAGCTCGCAGTACAAGGTGATGGCGCGGATCGCGTCGTCGTTGCCGGGGATCGGGAAGGTCACGCCGGTGGGGTCGGAGTTGCTGTCCAGCACGGCGACGACCGGGATATGCAGCTTGTTGGCTTCCTCGACCGCCAGCTTTTCCTTGTTGGTGTCGATGATGAACAGGATGTCCGGCAGGCCGCCCATGTCCTTGATGCCGCCCAGCGCGCGGTCCAGCTTGTCCTTGTCGCGGGTGATGTCCAGGACTTCCTTCTTGGTCAGGCCCTGGGTGTCGCCGGCGACGAGGTCCTCGATCTGGCGCAGGCGCTTGATCGAGCCGGTGATGGTCTTCCAGTTCGTCAGCGTGCCACCGAGCCAGCGATGGTTGATGTAGTACTGGCCGCACTTCTTGGCGGCGTCGGCGACGTGTTCGGCCGCGGCGCGCTTGGTGCCTACGAACAACACGCGACCGCCGGCGGCGGTGACGTCGCGGACCGCGCGGAGGGCTCGGTCGAGCATCGGCACGGTCTGCTGCAGGTCGATGATGTGGACCTGATTGCGGATGCCGTACAGGAACGGCGCCATGCGCGGGTTCCAGCGGCGGGTGTGGTGACCAAAGTGAACGCCGGCCTCGAGTAGCTGGCGCATTGTGAAGTCGGGCATCGCCATGAGCGTGCTCCTTTCCTGTCGTCCGGTTGAACCTCCGCGGGGGTTGCCGTCAGGCACCGGACCCATTGGATGGGAAAGGGTCCCCGCGTGTGAATTACCAGCAGACGGGAACGTCCCGTTTGCCGGCGGGTCGGGATATGGCGGTAACGCGGAGGAAAAGCAAGCGGGGAAGGCGCCGTTTGCGGGGAACTACGACGCGCACCTTCCACCTTTGAAAGAGACCGTGCTGATGCTATTCTCCTTCGATGGATCAGGCCCAGACCGCAAAGCTGCCGCAGCCCGCCAATCTCGTCGGGACGTGGCGGCGTTTTGGCACGGTTGGACCGGCGTACGAGATTACCGGCATCGCGGACACTTTGCCGGATGGCGACTGTCTCATGCGGATACGGGTCGTCGAGTCCGGAGAGGAGCTAGACTACCGCTTCACGGACATTCTGGATGATCCGCGGGAGCGTTGATGTTCCAGCTCCGGTGCGCGACATCCGCGCCTTCCGAGTGGAACAGTGGTCGGATTTCACCAGGATGGTGAAGGCGAAGAGTCCGCCGTTCAACGTATCTCCGCGGCCGCCCCGATCGTCCTGATTATTCCGGGTACGGTGGCACTCACCGGCCACGGCGTCGTTGATGTTCAATGGTATTCGCGCATGATAGCCCCGCTTCAGGGAGTTGTACGATGCCGCACGCTAATCCTCGCGCCGCTTGGACGGTGGATGATTTACGCACAGATGAAAGCTGGATGTTTGAACTGGACGACCGCGCGCGGCGCGACCTTGTGTCGGCGGTGCGTCGGGCGGCGGATCCGGCGAAACGGCTGTTGGACTACCGGCGGGACGATTTCGACCTGGGGTCGGCATGGCCGGTCATCGCGGCGGCGCTGCGCCAGGTCAGGGACGGCACCGGCTTCGCGATTCTTCGTGGGATGCCTCGGGAGGGGCTGACCGCCGAGGCGTTCGAACTTCTCACCTGGGCCATCGGCCTGCATACCGGCGTCGCTCGGCCGCAGGGGAAGGCCAGTCCGTTCATGACCGCGGTACGGGATGCGGGGGTGGCTTATCGCACCGGGAAGGGGCGCGGTTATTCGTCCAACGCCGATCTGGATTTCCATACCGACAGCGCGGATATCGTGCTGCTGACCTGCTATAACGTGGCTCGGTCGGGCGGCATGAGCATGGTGTCCAGTTCGGTCACCGCGCACGAGGTGATGGTCGCGGAACGCCCCGACCTCGCCGAACTGCTGCACCAGCCGCACTATTTCAG
The DNA here is from genome assembly GCA_028291505.1 of Rhodopila sp. Classification (GTDB taxonomy): domain Bacteria; phylum Pseudomonadota; class Alphaproteobacteria; order Acetobacterales; family Acetobacteraceae; genus Rhodopila. Next base: position 3,026 of record JAQGHW010000442.1, read on the forward strand.
CCGCCAGCAGGAACAGGCGCCGGATGAGGCACCGTTCTACCCCAACCCGGTCTATGACGAACGCGACGGGCTGCTGTTCAGCAAGTGGAACCGCAACCGGCTGCGGTCGGCGCAGGCGATCGAGGGCGTGCCGGCGCTGTCGGCGAAACAGCACGAGGCGCTGGATCTGCTGGACGAGATCCTGCGCCGGCCGTCGGTGATGCACTCGATGTACCTGCGGCCGGGGGATATGCAGATCCTGAACAACCATGTGACGCTGCACTCGCGGACCGAATTCGAGGACCATGAGGAACCGGCGCTGAAGCGTTGCCTGTTCCGGCTGTGGCTGGCGCCTCCCGATGGGGTTGCGCTGCCGGAAAGCTGGCTGCCGGCGTATCGGGCGGTGGAGGCGGGGACGGTGCGGGGCGGGATCGTTGGGCAGGCTTACGATGAACACCGGCGGGCGTTCGAGGCGTGGCAGGCGGCCGATTTGGGGATGCGGGTGGCATGAAGGTAGCGCTGGTTACGGGAGCTTCCCGGGGTATCGGACTGGAGACGGCATTGGCTTTGGCCGCCAAGGGATTCTCGCTGTTCCTGGCCGCTGAGGGCACTGACGCCGAACTGAATGCCGGTGTGGCGGCATGCAAGGCACGCGGGGCTCCGGATGCGGGGCATGCGATCGCGGATCTGTCCCGCGCCGGCGCCGCGGAGGCTATGGTCGAGGCGGCGCTGACCGCGTTCGGACGGGTCGATGTCCTGGTGAACAACGCAGGAATCCGGTGCCGCAAGGCATTCGGGACGTTCACGCGGGCGGATTTCGCCAGCGTGCTGGAGGTCAATCTGGCGGCGGCATTCTTCGCCAGCCAGGCGGTGCTGCCGGCGATGCGGCGGCAGGGCGGCGGCCGGATCATCCATGTCGCCAGTCAGCATGGATCGGTCGCGTCGGAGGAGAACGCGCTCTACGGAACCACCAAGGCGGCGTTGATCCACCTGGCGCGGAACATGGCGTTCGAGCTGGCACATGAGGGTATCCATGTGAACACCGTAAGCCCGGGCCCGATCGCGACCCAGTTCAATCTGGACACGTGGGGAAAGCAGCCGGGCAAGCTGGAGATGATGGCGTCACGCGTGCCGGCTGGACGAATGGGACGGCCCGAGGAGGTAGCAGAAGCCATCGTGTTCCTGGCGACGACCGAGGGCGGCTACATCCACGGCCACGACCTGGTGGTGGACGGCGGGTATATTATTCATTGACGCCGCTCGGCATCGACGCCGCTTGGCATTGACGCCGCCTGGTTTCATGGCGGCGTGGACCGGTCTCATCCCGCCGCCGCGACCTCGGTCACCAGCCTTGCCGCCTCGGCCCCGCGCACCTTCGCTATATCGTCCTGGTACTTCAGCAGCACACCCAACGTCTCGTCGACATCCCCCGCGGTGAGTTCGGTCTTGTTCAGGTAGGTCAGCGCCTGTGCCCAGTCGATCGTCTCGGCCACACCCGGCAATTTGAAAAGTTCCTCGCCACGCAGGCGCTGGACGAAGCCAACCACCTGTTCGGCCAGTCGCGCCGGCACACCCGGGGCCTTTGCCGCCAGGATCGCCCGTTCGCGCGTCGCGTCGGGGTAGTCGACCCAATGATACAGGCAGCGGCGGCGGATCGCGTCATGCACCTCCCGCGTGCGGTTCGAGGTCAGGATCACGACCGGGCGGATAGCGGCGCGGACGGTGCCGAACTCCGGCACGGTGATCTGGAAGTCGGCCAGCAGTTCGAGCAGGAACGCCTCGAACGGTTCATCGGCACGGTCGAGTTCGTCGATCAGCAAGACCGCCGGCGGCAGGTCGGGGTCGATCGCGGACAGCAGCGGACGAGCCTGCAGGAACTCACGCGTGTAGATGTCGCGGGAAAGTTCGTCGCGGTCGGTGTGGCCGGCGGCCTCGGCCAGGCGGATGGCCATCAACTGGCGGGCATGGTCCCACTCGTACGCGGCGGCGGACAGATCCATGCCGTCGTAGCATTGCAGCCGGACCAGCCGCCGGTGCAGTCCGGCCGCCAGCACCTTGGAGATTTCGGTCTTGCCGGTGCCTGGCTCACCCTCCAGGAACAGCGGGCGCTGCATCGTCAGAGCCAGATGCACCGTCGTGGCCAGTTCCAGGTCGGCGACGTAACCGTTGTCGGAGAGCAACCTGGCGGTGTCGGCGACCGTCGTGGGCAGGCGGGGATCGGGAAGCGACGTCACTAGAGCATGCTTCCCAACATCAACAACACCATGATGAGGAAAATCCCGCCTCCGATCCAGGCGGCAACCGGCAGGCCGAAGGGTTCGCGCGGGATCAGCGACCAGATCGAAATGGAGGAGGGTGGCGACGTGGAGGCCCCAGGGGAATACGTGGCGACCGCGACGGGTTCGGCCATGGCAGGGCTAGCGGCGGCGCGCCCGGCGACCGGCGACGGGGCGTGATCCACGGCGTGATCCATGGGGGGCGACATCGCCTGGACCTGCTTGCTGAAGCGGTCGAAGAAGGCGTCGGCCATCTGCTTGGCAGTGGCATCGATCAGGCGGCCACCCAGTTGCGCCAGCTTGCCGCCGACCTGGGCGTTGACCTGATAGCTCAGCAGCGTGTCGGCGCCGTCATCGGTCAGTGCCACGTTGGCGCCACCCTTGGCGAAGCCGGCGACACCGCCCTGCCCCTCACCACTGATCCGGTAGCCGTTCGGCGGGTCGATGTCGGTAAGCTGCACCTTGCCGGTAAACCGAGCGGAGATGGGACCGACCTTGACCGAGGCGGTGGCCTTCATCTGGTCGTCGTCGAGTTTCTCCAGGCTCTCACACCCGGGTATGCTGGCTTTCAGCACCTCCGGGTTGTTGAGCGCTTCCCAAACGGTCAACCTCGGCGCCGGAATGCGCCGCTCGCCCGTCATGTCCATGCGGAAATAATCCCTTGCTAAGCGCGGCGGACGTTACTGGCAGGGTCGCGGGCATGCAACTGACCACTCGGCCAGCCGGATGAACGCACAGGAGCGCCTTCGCGTTCCCGCGCCAGGCGCGCATGCCAAGCGGTGGTTTATGCCGGTTCACATCGGCCATACGGCAGGAACTGCCGCCTCACGCACGCAAATCATCAATCTTTTCAATGCTCGGTACTTGGCCCGGATCATGCGTCGTGGGCACCGGGCGATTGTTATCGAAGGAGTATTGCGACGTGTCAATTTCCATTTCCGGGCAAAACGCGCGGTGGGCGCAGATTAATGCCTATCAGCCGCCGTCCACGGTCCGATCCGGTCAGAATGGCGGATGGAATTCCATAGGCCAGGCAACCCCATCCTCCGGCTCGGCCAGCAATGTTCCAGCCGTTGGCGGCACGACGGGAGCACTATCGGACAGCACGTCCTTCGCGCTGATGGCGTTCGGCGGCTGGGGTAACGGGTCGGCCAATTCGACACAGGCGGCGGGGCAGAGCAGCGGTGCGACATCCGATGCCGCATCCGCGACCCCAGCGTCGACTGGACCGACGAGTCCGACGTCGACCGGACAGGCGGGGATCACACAGGCCGGAACCATTTCAGTGACGCAGCTTATCGCGGACCTGCAATCAATGCTGTCCGCGCTCACGGGCACACCCACTTCCTCGGCGAGCGGCACCGGCTCGTCGGGCACGACAGGCTCGTCTGGCACGACAGGCACGACGGGCACGACAGGGACGACAGATACCTCGGACACTTCGGACACGTCGGCAAATACCGGGACTGTCGGGGCCACCGGCCTCAGCAACACGGTGCTGAAGGATCTGCGGGCGGTGTCTTTCGATATCGCCTCGATCGCTGCGGCTTCAGGGGCCACCCAGCCGGGAAGCGCCGGAGGGACACCGTCGGGACCACCGCCCTGGCTGAACGACATCACCAACGGCAGCACGATCTCGAACAGCGGCACCATCGCGGCCAACACCGGCGATTGGATGCAGGGAAACAGCAAGCGTCTGCAACAGCAGTTCGCCCTCTCCGCCTACACCTCCGGCAGCATGTCGGGCCTTGACAGTTCGGCCACGTCCTCACTGTCCGCCATCAGTGTGTAGATCGAACGAACCAACGGCGTTCCGCTTTCGAATGTGCGGGGCGCGTCGGCCGTTTGCGGGCAGCCTGGAAGCGCTTTAGGGACGCCGGTCGCTGACGGTGCGGACCAGACCCTGAGCAGCCTTCACCTGAATGACGCCGGGACCCGATTTCGGCGCGGTGGGGTTGGGTAGCGCGGCGGGCACTGCGTCTCCGTGCTGCGGGCCACAGTCGCCCGAGCTCCGCGACACGACACGCGGCGGCTGGTCGTTGCCCGGTACGTGACCGGCACGCTCCGCATGCAGACGCCGGGCCCGGACAATGCCGGAATCACGCCGGAACCCTCAGCCCCCGGCGCGCCATCCTGCCACAACGCCTCGGCCTGACGGTCCATCTCCGTTGCGATCCGGTCCAGCGTGGCGAAGGGGTCGGCAGGATCGAGGGAGCTCGCCATCACCTCCGGCCCCCGGATTACGGTGGGCGGCACATCCCCGATGTAACGGAACCGCTCAATCTGGCCGCCAGGCAGGCGGAAGCTGAGGACGTGGTCTCGACGCTTCTGGCCTCCGCCAAAGCGGCGTATCCGGCACAGAGGATCGCGGCCGCGCTGGTGAGAAGCGCTGTTCGGACGGTTCCGCATGACGGTCTCCGTCGTTTTGAAGCCACTGCTCATGCTATAATTCAGCCTCCTTTGCCGGGTATCGCCTGAAGCATGGTTTTTCGTTCATCCGCCCGCGCCGCAACGCCGCCGCAAAATGGTCGCGCGGCGGCCTCATTAGGATGTCTCCGTGTAACAAACGAAAAATTAGCGTAACCAGCGGAGGGTCACACGCTTGTTGCCGCTGCCTCCCATGCCTAATCCAAGCCGGCGCGCGTTCGCCTTGTACCGGCGTGCCCTTAACCGCGATAGGACGTGAGCATAGATGGACGAACGTGTTGACCGGACGGAAACCAAAGTAGCTCCCGATCCCGTGTCGCGCGTGACACCTGTGGTGCATCAATCCCGCCGCGGCTACTGGCTTCTGACCGGGCTTATTGTGGCCGGGCTGGCAGGCGGCGGATGGTATCTGTGGACCCACAGCCAGACGCAGCAGGCACCGAAAACCGCAGTGGCCGGACGCAGCGCGCTGGGCGCCCCGCAACCGGTGGGGTTCGCCACGATCGACAAAGGCGACATCCGCATCATCCTCAACGAGTTGGGCACCGTCACGTCGCTCGACACGGTAACCGTGGTGACGCAGATCAACGGCCAAATGCAGGAGATCGGCTTCCAGGAAGGCCAGATGGTCAAGAAGGGCGACTTCCTCGTGCAGATCGACCCACGGCCCTACCAGGCCGCCCTGGAGCAGGCGCTAGGTACCCTGGCGCGCGATCAGGGGCTGCTGGCGCAGGCGCAGGCCGACCTGAAGCGCTTCCAGACCCTCGGCCGGCAGGATTCGATCGCTCAGCAGCAACTGGATGACCAGCGCTTCCTGGTGCAGCAAGACACCGGCATCGTCCAGACCGACCAGGGGACAGTGGATACCGCGCGGCTGAACCTGGCCTATTGCCACATCATCTCGCCGATCGATGGACAGGTCGGGCTGCGTCTGGTCGATCTCGGCAACTATGTGCAGACCTCCAGCACCAGCGGCGTGGTCGTGGTCACGCAGATGCAACCGATCTCGGTGCTGTTCTCGGTGCCGGAGGACAACCTGCCCGACATCATTCAACGGGTGCGGGCCGGCGCCACGCTCGGCGTCGAAGCCTATGACCGAGCTAACACGCGGCTGCTGGCGACCGGGCAGCTTGGCACGTTGGATAATCTGATCGACACCACCACCGGCACACTCAAGCTGCGCGCGATGTTCGCCAACCCGGACGAGTTGCTGTATCCCAATCAGTTCGTGAACGCCCGCCTGCTGGTCGACACCATGCAGAACACCGTTCGCGTGCCGGTGCCCGCCGTTCAGCGGGGCGAGCCTGGCACCTTCGTCTACCTGATCAATGCCAACAACACCGTTTCGGTCCGTGCGATCAAGGTTGGCCCGACCGACGGCGGGTTCCAGGCTGTGCTGTCCGGCTTGAACCCCGGCGACCGCGTGGTGACTGACGGCACCGACCGGCTGCGCGATGGCGCCCCGATCGCATTGCCCGCGGCGCAGAAGGGCGCACAGCAGGCAGCCGCCCCGGAGGCCGCCACTCCGCGGGCCGGCGCACCGCCGGCGGGAACGCCTCCAGCCCAGACACCGCCAACCGCGGCGACACCAGCCCAGCCAGCGGATCCGAACACCCAGCGTCAGCGTCACCGCCAGCCGCCAGCGCAATGACGCGGCCTGAGTCAACGGCGAAGACCGCATGAGCCCGTCACGCCCGTTCATCCTGCGGCCGGTGGCCACCACGTTGCTGATGGCCGCGATCCTGCTGGTCGGCATCGTCGCCTACCGGTTCCTGCCGATCTCGGCGCTGCCGGAGGTCGATTACCCGACCATCCAGGTGCAGACTTTCTATCCTGGCGCCAGCCCGGAGGTGATGACGTCCTCGGTCACCTCACCGCTGGAGGTGCAGTTCGGGCAAATGCCCAGCCTGAACCAGATGTTCTCCACCAGTTCGGCAGGGGCGTCGCTGATCACGCTGCAATTCAGCCTGGACGTAACCCTGGATGTGGCGGAGCAGGAGGTGCAGGCCGCGATCAACGCGGCGGGCAACCTGCTGCCGACCGACCTGCCGGCGCCGCCGATTTACGCCAAGGTCAATCCAGCGGATGCCCCGATCCTGACATTGGCGCTGACGTCGAAGACTTTGCCGCTGACGCAGGTCCAGGACATGGCCAACACGCGGCTGGCACAGAAGATCTCGCAGCAGCAGGGTGTGGGGCTGGTCAGCATCAGCGGCGGTCAGCGGCCGGCGGTGCGGGTGCAGATCAATCCTCGATCGCTGGCGGCCTATGGGCTCAACATCGACGATTTGCGCACGACGCTGGGAAATGCGAACGTCAATACGCCGAAGGGCAATTTCGACGGTCCTGCGCAGTCGACCACGATCAACGCCAACGACCAGATTTCCGATCCTCAGCAATACCTCGATCTGGTGATCGCCTATCGCAACGGGGCGCCGGTCCGGTTGAAGGATGTGGCGACCGTGGTGAACGGCGCCGAGAACACCAAGCTGGGTGCCTGGGCGAACACCACGCCGGCGGTGATCCTGAACGTGCAGCGCCAGCCGGGCGCCAACGTCATCCAGGTGGTCGACACCATCAAGTCGTTGCTGCCGCAGTTGCAGGCCACACTGCCGGCCGCGGTCGATGTGGCGGTGCTGACCGACCGGACGGTGACCATCCGAGCCTCCGTTGCCGACGTGGAGTTTGAGCTTGGGCTGGCGGTCGCGCTGGTGGTGCTGGTCATATTCCTGTTCCTGCGCAACGTTCCCGCCACCATCATTCCCAGTCTGTCGGTGCCGCTGTCCCTGGTCGGCACCCTGGCGGTGATGTACCTGTTGGGGTTCAGCCTCGATAACCTGTCGTTGATGGCGCTGACGATCTCCACCGGCTTCGTGGTGGACGATGCGATCGTCATGATCGAGAACATCTCCCGATTTATCGAAGCGGGTGAGAAGCCGCTGGCCGCGGCGTTGAAAGGCAGCGAGCAGATCGGCTTCACCATCATCTCGCTGACCGTGTCGCTGATCGCGGTGCTGATCCCGCTGTTATTCATGGGCGATGTCGTGGGACGGCTGTTCCATGAGTTCGCCATCACGCTGTCGGTGACGATCGTGATTTCCGCGATCGTTTCGTTGACGTTGGTGCCGATGATGTGCGCCAAGCTGTTGCACCACCGGCCCGACGCGACACGCAGCAAGTTCGACCTGAAGGCCGAACAAGGCTTCAACTGGGTGATTGGCCGTTACGATCGGGCGCTGAACGTCGTGCTGGATCATCAGCCGCTGACCCTGCTGGTCGCGGTGATCACCATGGGCCTCACCGTGCTGCTGTATACGATGGTGCCGAAGGGGTTCTTCCCGGTGCAGGACACCGGGGTGCTGCAAGGCATCTCGGTCGCCGCCCAGACCGTGTCCTATGGCGCGATGGCGGAGCATCAGCAGGCACTGGCCGACGCGATCCTGAAGGATGCCGACGTGGTCAGCCTGAGTTCCTTCATCGGCGTGGATGGCAGCAACACCACGCTGAACAGCGGGCGGTTCCTGATCAACCTGAAGCCGAAGGACGAGCGGACCCTGAACGCCACCGATATCGGCCGCCGGCTGCTGCAGGAAACCGCGAACGTGCAGGGCGTGTCGTTGTATCTGCAACCAGTGCAGGACCTGACGATCGATGCCTCGGTCAGCCGCACGCAATACCAGTTCGTGCTGGAGAATCCCAACCTGTCGGCGTTCACCGAATGGGTGCCGAAGCTGTTGGCGAAACTGAGCCAGTTGCCGGATCTGGAGAACGTTGCCAGCGACCTGCAGCAGCAAGGCCTGACGGTCAATCTGGTGATCGATCGCGAAACCGCGGCGCGCTTCGGCATCACGCCGGCGACGGTCGACAACGCGCTGTACGACATGTTTGGTCAGCGTATCATCTCCACCATCTATACACAGTCGAACCAGTACCGCGTGATCATGGAAGCGGATCCGTCGCTGCAGACGTCGCTGGACTCGCTGTCGGCGATCCGGCTGCCCTCGGCCGCATCCGCGACCGGACAGGTGCCGCTGAGTTCAATCGTGAAGATCGAGGAAAAGCCAGGGCCATTGCAGATCAGCCATCTGGCGCAGTTCCCGGCGACAACGATTTCATTTGATACCACCCCCGGATCGTCGCTGGGCGCGGCCGTCGCGGCGATCCGTCAGGCGGAGACGGATATCAACCTGCCCGAGAGCTTCGTGACCGCCTTCCAGGGTGCCGCATCCGCTCTGGAAGCGTCATTGTCCAATGAACTGCTGCTGGTGCTGGCAGCGATCGTGACGATGTACATCGTGCTGGGCGTCCTGTACGAAAGCTTCATCCATCCCATCACGATCCTTTCGACCTTGCCCTCGGCCGGGGCGGGCGCGCTGGTCGCGCTGCTGATCGCCGGCGACAACATCGATGTGATCTCGATCATCGGCATCATCCTGCTGATCGGCATCGTCAAGAAGAACGCGATCATGATGATCGACTTCGCGCTGGTCGCCGAACGTGAGGAAGGCAAGCCGCCGCGGGAGGCAATCCACCAGGCCTGTCTGTTGCGCTTCCGTCCCATCCTGATGACGACAATGGCCGCCTTGCTCGGTGCGCTGCCGCTGATGCTGGGCAATGGCACCGGATCGGAACTGCGCCGCCCGCTGGGCGTGGCGATCGTCGGCGGGTTGATTGTCAGCCAGGTGCTGACGCTGTTCACCACGCCGGTGATCTATTTGATGTTCGACCGGCTCGCCTATCGGTTGCGCGGCAGCAAGCCGGAAGCGAGTCCGGCGGAGTGAACCTCTCGGCAGCCTTCATCGCGCGTCCCGTCGCCACCACGCTGCTGACGGTCGGCATCGCCCTGGCCGGCATCTTCGCGTTCTTCAGGCTGCCGGTGTCGCCGCTGCCGCAGGTGGATTTCCCGACGATCTCGGTGCAGGCGCAGTTGCCCGGCGCCAGTCCGGAAACCGTCGCCACCAGCGTGGCCAGCCCGCTGGAACGCCATCTTGGGCAGATCGCCGACGTCACCGAGATGACCTCCACCAGTTCGGTCGGGTCGGCGCGGATCGTGCTGCAATTCGGGCTGGACCGCGACATCAACGGCGCCGCGCGTGACGTGCAGGCAGCGATCAACGCGGCGCGGGCGGACCTGCCGACCAGCCTGCGCAGCAACCCAACCTACCGCAAGGTCAATCCGGCCGACGCGCCGGTGCTGATCCTGGCGTTGACCTCCACGACGCTGACGCGCGGGCAGATGTACGATGCGGCGACCAACGTGCTGTCGCAGAAACTGTCGCAGATCAACGGCGTCGGCCAGGTGATGATCGGCGGCGCGGCTTTGCCGGCGGTCCGGGTGGAACTGAATCCGACCGCCTTGTTCAAGTACGGCATCGGGCTGGAGGACGTGCGCGCGGCGCTGGCCTCGGCGAATGCCAACAGTCCCAAGGGCGCGATCGATTCCGATACGCTGCACTATCAGCTCTATACCAATGACCAGGCCACGCACGCGACCGACTACATGCCGCTGGTCGTCGCTTACCGCAAAGGCGCCGCGGTGCGGTTGTCCGATGTGGCGGACGTGCAGGACTCGGTCGAGAATCTCCGGAATGCCGGCTTGTCCCAGGGGAAACCGGCCGTGCTGGTCATCCTGTCTCGCCAGCCGGGCGCCAATATCATCGACACCGTGGACAGCGTGAAGG
>JAQGHW010000445.1 GCA_028291505.1 Rhodopila sp.
CGTTACCGTCCACGACCAGATGCCGTCCCCTGGCCGCAAGCTGTTGCTGGCCGGCCGAGGCGGCCTCAACCTGACCCACGCCGAACCATTGCCGGTGTTCCTGTCCCGCTACGGCATTGCTCGGTGCTGGATAGGACCGATCATTTCCAGCTTCCCGCCCGAAGCCCTGATCGCCTGGTGCAACGGCCTCGGCCAACCGACATTCACCGGCTCCAGCGCCCGCGTCTTCCCGGCCGCGATGAAAGCCTCGCCATTGCTGCGCGCCTGGTTGCGCCGATTGGCAGACCTGGGGGTCGACTTTCGACTCAGACACCGCTGGACCGGGTGGGACACCGACGGCAACCTGTGCTTCGATGCGCCCGAGGGGCCGAAAACCGTCCGCCCCGCCGTCACGATCCTGGCACTCGGCGGCGCATCCTGGCCACGCCTCGGCTCCGACGCTGGTTGGGCGGCTCACTTGCCGGGCCTGCTGACCCCATTCCAACCCGCCAACTGCGGCTTCCAGGTCGATTGGTCGCCGCATTTCCGCACCCGCTTCGCCGGCAAACCGCTGAAACGGCTCGCCATCCGCTTTGGCCCCGACACCGTCCGCGGCGAGGCCATGATCACTGAAACCGGCCTGGAAGGCGGCATCATCTACACCCTGTCGGCCAAGCTTCGCGATGCGATCCAGGCCGAGGGGTCCGCCACGATCCACCTCGACCTGCGTCCGGACCTGAGCCAGGCCGCACTGGCGGACCGTCTGGGCGGTCCGCGCCGCAGCCAGTCGCTGGCGAACACTTTTCGAAAACAGGCCGGCCTGCCGCCGGAAGCCATTGGCCTGGTGCAGGAGGCGCTGCACAGCGGCGCCACGCATGACAACCTGCCCCAATTGATAAAGTCCTTGCCGATCCGCCTCGACGCTGCCGCCTCGATCGACCGAGCAATATCCTCCGCCGGGGGGGTGCGGGCGGACGCCGTGGACGCTGGCCTGATGCTGCGCGATCACCCGGGGGTCTTCGCCGCCGGCGAGATGCTGGACTGGGAAGCCCCCACCGGCGGATACCTGCTGCAAGCCTGCTTCAGTACCGGTTTCGCGGCTGCCAACGGCGCGCTTGCATGGCTGGGGCGCCTGGCCTGAAGGGCGAACGGGTTGCACAAAACGAAGTGTTCGTCCAAATCAGCGCCCACAGCCGCACGAAGTTACCCACAGCCGCACGAAGTCACCCACAGCCGCACGAAGTTACCGGCAACACAGAAGCCACCGCACGATAATCGGGAGCAAACATGTCCGCCAGCAGGCCACGCACCCTTTTCGACAAGATCTGGGACAGCCACGTCGTCGAGAGACTCCCCGACGGCACCTGCATCCTCTACATCGACCGCCACCTCCTGCATGAGGTGACCAGTCCGCAGGCGTTCGAGGGCCTGCGCCTCGCCGGCCGCAAGCTGCGCCGGCCGGACCTGACCATCGCCGTCGCCGACCACAACATCCCGACCATCGGATCGCGCGTCCCATCCGACATCCGGGAGACAGACAGCCGCATCCAGGTCGAGACGCTGGAAAAGAACGTCGTCGAATTCGGCGTGCCGTACATCCCCATCCTGGATGTGCGCCAGGGCATTGTGCACATCATCGGGCCGGAACTCGGCCTGTCGCTGCCGGGCACCACCATCGTATGCGGCGACAGCCACACGTCGACGCATGGTGCGCTCGGGGCGCTGGCGTTCGGCATCGGCACGTCCGAGGTCGAGCACGTGATGGCCACCCAGACGCTGCTGCAGAATCCGGCCAAGAACATGCAGATCGACGTCTCCGGCACGCTGGGCTTCGGCTGTTCGGCGAAGGACATCGTGCTGGCGATCATCGGCAAGATCACCACAGCCGGCGGCAACGGACACGTCATCGAATATACCGGCGACGCGATACGGGCGCTGGACATGGCGGGACGCTGCACGGTCAGCAACATGTCGATCGAGGCGGGTGCCCGAGCCGGCCTGATCGCGCCGGACCAGACCACGTTCGACTACGTCAAGGGCCGCGATTTCGCCCCCAAAGGTGAGGCGTTCGAACAGGCCGTTGCCTACTGGAAGACCCTGCCCAGCGATCGCGGCGCGCACTATGACACGATCGTGCGGCTGGCGACGGCGGACATCGCGCCGATGGTCACCTGGGGCACCACCCCCGGCGCGGTGGTCCCGGTGACCGGCAGCGTTCCCAACCCCGCCGACGAACCCGATGAGGGCAAGCGTTCCCAACTACTTCGCATGCTGGAATACATGGCGCTGACGCCGGGCCAGCGGATGCAGGACCTGCCGATCGACGTCGTTTTCATCGGCTCCTGCACCAACGGCCGGATCGAGGACATTCGCGCCGCCGCCACCATCGCCAAGGGCCGCAAGGTAGCCGACGGCGTCCAGGCGCTGGTCGTCCCCGGCTCCGGCCTGGTGAAACGGCAGGCCGAGGAAGAGGGCCTGGACCGCATTCTGCTGGAAGCCGGCTTCGAATGGCGCGATCCGTGCTGTTCCATGTGCCTCGGCATGAACCCGGACAAGCTGACGCCCGGCCAGCGTTGCGCCAGCACGTCGAACCGCAACTTCGAGGGCCGCCAGGGCCAGGGCGGCCGCACCCATCTGCTGTCCCCCGCGATGGCTGCCGCTGCCGCGGTAACCGGCCGCCTGACCGACGTCCGGCAGTTGGTGTAACGCAACGGGAAGGAGACAAGATCATGGACGCCTTCACCACACTCACCGCTGTCGCCGCGCCGATGCCGATGCAGAACATCGACACCGACAAGATCATCCCGGCGCGCTTCCTCAAGACCATCAAGCGCTCCGGCCTCGGCGTGCATCTGTTCGATCCGCTGCGCTTCGACAAGGACGGCAACGAGAAGCCGGAGTTCGTGCTCAACCAGGAGCCGTTTCGACATGCGCAGGTCATCATCGCGCACGAGAACTTCGGCTGCGGCTCCTCCCGCGAGCATGCCCCCTGGGCGCTGCTGGACTTCGGCATCCGCTGCATCATCGCGCCCGATTTCGCCGACATCTTCTACAATAACAGCTTCAAGAACGGCATCCTGCCGATCCGCCTGCCGCGCGCGGTCTGCGACCAGCTGATCGACGACACCAAACTGGGCGGCAACGCCCGCGTCACCATCGACCTTGCTCGCCAGGTCGTCATCCGCCCGAACGGCGAGGAAATCGGCTTCGACATCGACCCGTTCCGCAAGCATTCCCTGCTGAACGGCCTCGACGACATCGGCCAGACCTTGCAGCACGGCACCCGGATCGACGGCTTCGAGGCCGAACGTCGCCAAAGCCAGCCATGGCTGCCCTCCACCATGGCGGAGAACGCGGTCGCCTGATCAGTATTTCGTCGGACCGCGTTTCGCATGATCAGACGTTCGGATCGGCGGAACTTCAAGCGATCATGGTCTTGACCGAAAGCGTGATACACGCACGCCGGCGTTTCGCCCTGCGCGATCATGTTTTAACCGAAGGACATCCCGATGGCCGCGAACAAGAAGCTTCTGATACTCCCCGGTGACGGCATCGGCCCCGAGGTCATCCGTGAGGTCCGCCGCGTCATCGACTGGATGGACCGGCGCCGCATGGTCACCTTTGACGTCTCCGACGACCACGTCGGCGGTTCCGCCATCGACGCCTACGGCACGCCGATTACAGACGAGACCATGCAAAAGGCCAAGGACGCGGACGCCATCCTGTTCGGCTCCGTCGGCGGGCCGAAATGGGACAGACTGGGCTTCGCGGTCCGGCCCGAGATCGCCATCCTGCGCCTGCGCAAGGAACTCGACCTGTTCGCCAATCTGCGGCCCGCTATTGTGCTGGACCCGCTGGTCGATGCCTCCACCCTCAAGGCCGACGTGGTGCGCGGACTGAATCTGATGATCGTCCGCGAAAGCACCGGCGGCATCTACTTCGGCGAACCCCGCGGTGTCGAAACCCTGCCCGACGGCCAGAAGCGCGGCTACGACACCGAAACCTACACCACCAGCGAGATTGAGCGTGTCTCCCGCGTGGCCTTCGAGCTGGCCCGCAAGCGGCAGAACCGCGTGACCAGCGTCGAGAAGGCCAATGTGATGCAGTCCGGCCTGTTCTGGCGCCAGACCGTCACCGCCTTGCGCGAACGCGAGTTCCCCGACGTCGAGCTGACCCACATGTATGCCGACAACTGCGCCATGCAGCTTGTGCGCAATCCGCGGCAGTTCGACGTGATCGTGACGTCGAACCTGTTCGGCGACCTGCTGTCCGACCTGGCCTCGATGCTGACCGGCAGCCTCGGCATGCTGCCGTCCGCCACGCTGGGCGCCGAACAGCCCTCTGGCAAGCGCCACGCGCTGTATGAACCGATCCACGGCAGCGCCCCCGACATTGCCGGCAAGGGCATCGCCAACCCGCTGGGGCAACTGCTGAGTTTCGCCATGCTGCTGCGCTACTCCTTCGGCATGGAAGAGGACGCGACGCTGATCGAGACGGCCTGCGTCAACGTACTGAAAAATGGCTTGCGCACGGCCGACATCATGGCCGCCGGCAGCGCCAGGGTCGGCACCGGCGTGATGGGCGAGTCGATCCTGCGCGAACTGGATAAATTGGCCGCTTAGGGGTTGATACGTGACGGGGGTTCCGCTACATCCCCGCGCCTGACTGCGCCCGTAGCTCAATTGGATAGAGCACCAGACTACGAATCTGGGGGTTGGAAGTTCGAGTCTTTCCGGGCGCGCCAGTTTTCTTCAGTCACTTAGCGGGCGGTGTCGGTTTGCAAACCGGTTCGCGGGACATTGTGGCCGGTTCTCCGCGATACCGGGCGACGATCGGCCGCATCTTATCTTCGGGCGCCGGGCTTTCGGGTCCGCCGGTTCAGTCGCAGGCGATTGGTTGGGGATCGGCAAAACGGATGTCCGGCCGGCAAGGGCAGCAGACCAAGAGCCGAAGGCCCAGCGCCCGTTCTGCTGGGTCCACCTGCCCCAGGAGATGTGGTTGCCTCTACACGCTGCGAACGTTCCCCTCGCGTTTCGTCAGCTTGACTGACGCCAACGAAACGCTGGCCGCTCAGCGTGATCATGCTCTACGATGCGCGACGCCAGGTCCCGGGGTGCGCCTTGACCGGGGGTAGAACGGAAGCGCTGTCCCGGGTCTGCCTGAGTACTCTGATCCGAAGCTCGTTACCGGTGTCGGATCTCAAGCTTCCGCGGCAGGTTGTGATCCGAGACTCCAGAGTTCCTGCACACCTTCTGTATAACCCCTCGCTCAACGATCAGCGCTTCGGCGATGAGGCCTCCCCACATCGCGGCCCGGGCCGGGG
>JAQGHW010000167.1 GCA_028291505.1 Rhodopila sp.
GGCGCCGCTGCACCTGGTTCGGCGCATTGATTCGCACCGACCTGCTGGTGATGATCACGCCGCATGTCGTTCATGACCAGCGCGATGAACGCGGAGGACCCAGCCCGGCGAGCGGACCTCGCCATAACGCGGAGCGTGGTTTCGCCCGGTTGCCGATATCGGTTCTATAGTTTAACGAAAGATGAGGACTACCATGAGCAACATCACCAATCCTGGGACGACTGACTTCGCGTTCCCCACCGGCGGCGGTAACAGCGTACTTATTCCCGTGCAGGACGATGCGCTGTCGTTGTCGGCTGCCGCCAGCATATCCAGCGGGTTGCAGGCAGAGCTTACGGCTGGCACGATCACGCCATATACCTACGACGGCAGCAGCCCGTTCAACCCGCCCGCCGGCAATACCGAACTGATTGTCGACACCGGCACAAACCTGTTGCTGCCCACGAACGTCAGCGACGTACTGGTCAATACCGGCAGCTTCGTCACCCTGTCCGCGGCCTTCGGGACCACGCAACAGAACGTGGTCTCCGGCGTCGGCGGCATCGACCTGCAGGCCAACAACGGGACCGGCACCATCCTCGCTGCTGGCGGCGACAACCAGATCGCCGTGTCGGCTGGTGGTAATCATGAAATCGTAACCGGCGCCGGCGACGACACCATTTTCGTGACCCACGGCAACAACACCGTCTCCGGCGGCGCCGGCAACAACACCATCGTGCTCGGCGATGGCAACAACAACGTCATCTCGACCGGCGCGGATCAGATCAACGCCGCACGCGGTTTGGCGACAGGCGGCACGGACACGATCAATGCGGCGATGAACACCAACAGTGTGAACATCAACGGCGGCCGTAACAACATCGAGTTCATCAACGGCAGCGGTGTCAGTTCGCTGAATGGGCAATCCGGGTCCGATACCGTGTTCGGCGGCAGCGGCGGCGGCAGCTTCAGCGGTGGTTCGGCCGGCAACAACCTGCTGATCGGCGGGACCGGCGCAGTCGACCTGACAGGCGGCGGTTCGGGTGACGTCCTGGCGCTGACGTTCGGCAATGCCAGTAATCTGCTGACGGCCGGTTCCGGCAACGAAACACTGTTCGGCGGCTTCGCGAGCGGGGCCAACACTTTTCAGGCTGGCAGCGGAACCGATCTCGTTATCGGCGGGCTCGGCAACGACACATTGCAGGCCGGGACCGGGAATGCCTCCATCGCCGGCAGCCTGGGCAGCAATCAGTTCCTGTTCGTCGACGGGCAGGCCGGCGGCGTCGACACCTTGTTGGATTTCTCGTTGTCTTCCACCAACAAGGTCGACCTGCAGGGTTACGGATCGGGCGCGGCGACCGCCGCTTTGGCCGGCAAGGTGGTCTCGGGTGGCAACACCACGATCACACTGTCCGACCACACCTCGATCACCTTTCTAAACGACACGAACCTGAAAGCTTCGAACTTCATCGTTTCCTGAATGGTACGGCCGGTCGGGGCACGCGCGCCCCGGCCGGACGGCTCAACTCATGTCGGATTCACGGAATATTTTAGTTCAAGCTCGACCGGATTTGTTGCCGGCGGCTGCCGGTCCCCCGGATGTGAGCGGACTGGCGCAGCGCGCCCAGGCCCTGGTCGCGGAGGGTCGCCTCGCAGAGACCGCCGCCTGCTGGCAGCAGCTTGCCGATCAACGGCCGGATATGCCGGCGGTTCACAACAATCTGGGCAGCACGCTGCGTCTGCTGGGGTGCGATGGCGATGCCGTCGCGTGCTTCCGCACCGCGCTGCGGCTCGACGCAAACTATCCCGAGGCCTGCAGCAATCTCGGCACAGCACTGTGTCAGCTTGGTCAACCAGACGAAGGCGAGGCACTGCTGCGGCGTGCCGTCGAACAGCGACCGAGCTATGCGCGCGCTCATTGCAATCTGGGCAAGGTGCTGCGGGAACAGGGACGTCTGGTAGCGGCGGTGGAGTGCTTTCACGCCGCGTTGCGGCACGTGCCCGATCTCGCCGAAGCACACCTGCATCTGGCGAACGTGATGTTGCTGGAAGGCCGCATGCCGGAAGGGTGGGCCGAGTTCGAATGGCGTCTGCGGCTGCCGGGCACGCCGCCGCCGCCATTCGGCGTACCCGTCTGGCACGGCGAGCCGCTTGGCGACCGGACGCTACTGCTGCATGCCTCGGAGGGGAACGGCGATACACTTCACTTCTGTCGCTACGTGCCGCTGCTTGCCTCGGTCGGGCGCATCGTGCTGCGAGTGCCGCGACCGCTGCAGCGCCTGCTGCGCGGCCTCGCCGATGGGATTACGGTCGTCGCTGACGGCGATCCGCCGCCGGTTTTCGACCTTTATTGCGATCTGCTGAGCCTGCCGCACATCTTCGGGACAACGCTGGAAACCCTTCCCGCACAGTCACCTTACCTGCACGCCGACCCGGACCACATCGGCTTCCGGAGGCATCGGTTAGGCGCGCTGCCGGGTGTGCGCGTCGGCCTGGTCTGGGCTGGCAATCCAGCCTACTCCGCCGACCGCCAGCGCTCGATCGAACCCGATCGTCTGGCCCTGCTGGGCAACGTGCCGGGCATTTCGTTTGTTTCGCTACAAGTCCCAGGCGTCCGGCTGCCGGCCGGGCTGGAGATCCACGATCCGACTCCGGCACTGGGCGATTTCGCGGACACCGCGGCACTGATCGGCGCACTTGACCTGGTGATCGGGGTTGACACCGCCGTGGTGCACCTGGCCGGCGCTCTGGGCAAGCCGGTCTGGCTGCTCAACCGCTTCGACACCGACTGGCGCTGGATGCGCGATCGATCCGACAGTCCCTGGTACCCGAGCCTGCGGCAATTCCGCCAACCCAGCCCGGGCGATTGGGATAGCGTACTGCAAGCGGTCTGTGAGGCGTTGCACGATGTACCGCACCGTCCCGGTTCGATTGCCGATATCGCATTCCAGCAGGCCGTGCGTCACCACAACGCCGAACGGTTGCCGGAGGCGGAGCGGTGCTATCGCGAGGTGTTGACCCATTGGCCGGAGCATTATCCAAGCCTGCACCAGCTTGGATTGATCGCACTGCGGTGCCGGAAACCAGAAATCGCGATCGAGCTGTTCGCTCGCGCGGTGGGCCTGTTTCCCGGCGAGTCCGCCACGGTCAACAACCTCGGCAACGCGTTTCGCGACGCAGGCCTGCCGGCCGAGGCGGTCGCCTGCTACGAGGAATCGTTGCGGTTGCGGCCGAACGATGCGAAGACGCTGTGCAACCTGGGGATCGCCCAGACGGATCTCGGCGACAGGGAGGCGGCGGAAGCAAGCTGTCGCCAAGCGCTGGCGCTGCAGTCCGATCTGGCCGATCTGCATCTTGCCCTCGGCTGGATCCTGCTGGTGACCGGCCGGCTGACGGAGGGATGGCCGGAATTTGCCTGGCGGCGGCGGATCGCCAGCTACGTTCTTCGTTCGTTTGAAGGCACGGAGTGGCGAGGCGAACCGCCTGGTGAACACACCTTGCTGATCTACTCTGACGAAGGCGTCGGCGACGCGATGCAATGCATCCGCTACCTGCCGCTGGTGGGCGCGCGTCGCATCGTGCTGGAGGTGCAGCCCGAACTGGTCCGCCTGTTTCGCGCCCTGATTGGTGTTGCCGGCGTGATCCACGTGGCCGGCACCGGCGATGCCTTGCCGCCGATCCATCTGCATTGCCCATTACTTGACCTGCCCGCCCTGCTGGGTACGACGCTGGAAACCATCCCGGGGGATGTGCCATATCTGCGGGCCGATCCAGCCTTGGCGCTGCAATGGCACCGCCGGCTTGAAGATTTGCCCGGATTTCGGGTTGGCATTGCCTGGGCTGGAAACCCGGTCAATCTGGCTGACCAGATGCGCTCGATGCCACTGGCGTTATTGGCGCCGCTGTTCACCGCGTTTCCCCAGGTGAGCTTCATTTCCCTACAGAAAGGCCTGGCCCGCGAGCAAATAGCAGATTCGGCGGAGGCAGCGCAGATAAATGATTTCACAGACGACTTGACGGACTTCGCCGACACGGCGGCGCTGATCGAGGCGCTGGACCTGGTGATCGCGGTCGACACCGCTGTCGTGCATCTGGCCGGTGCGCTTGCCGTCCCGGTCTGGCTGCTCAACCGGTTCAACTCTGACTGGCGGTGGCTGCATGGCCGCGAAGACAGCCTGTGGTATCCAACGCTGCGACAATTCCGTCAGCCCGAGATTGGCGACTGGGAGAACGTGGTGACGGAAGTCATTGCGGCGCTACGACAGCAACTGGCTGATTACTGATACCGATGGGACATGGTCGCTGAATCGCAATTTCAGGCTGCCCCGAAGCCATTTCTGTGTGCGTTGCAACATAACTATCATACTACGATCGTGGGATCGGGTTACAAGTTTGTCAGTGTCGCCGATGCAGATTGCTTGGTCGCGCACGTTGCCGAAATACCGCGGCCGATGTGGCGCGAGGATTACAGCGAGGGCTTGGTGCTTGATCGATCGCTCATGGCAACGACAGAGTTGGGTGACGGTCAGTTGCTGCGCCAGAATGACGGTGCTTCTGGCAGGATTCGTTGCGTTCAGGGGCGGAATTGCCGTCGCACAACCAGCCGGAGCGCCTACGCCGACAACGGCGCAACGCCATTTCGATATCGCCGAGTTTCGTGTCGAGGGCAACACCGTGTTGACTGAAGTCGAGATCGACCGCGCAGTCTACGATTTCCTTGGTCCGGACAAAACCGCCTCGGACGTCGAAAAGGCGCGGGCGGCCTTGGAAGCCATCTATCAACAGAAGGGTTATCCGACCATTTCGGCCGAAGTCCCGGAACAACGCGTTGCTGACGGTGTCGTAGTGCTCAAAGTCGCCGAGCGAACGGTTGGACGGTTGCGGGTGCGCGGATCGCGGTATCATGACCTTGCCGATATCAAGGCGGGGGCACCGTCGCTGGCGCAGGGCAAGGTGCCGCACATGCCCGATCTGCAACGTGATATCGTTGCCTTGAACCAATGGCCGGATCGCGCCGTGACACCATCGCTGCGGGCCGGCGCGGCACCCGGCACGGTGGACGTCGACCTGGACGTGAAAGACCAGTTTCCGGGCCATGCGACGCTCGAACTCAACAACCGCCAAAGCCAGGATACGACAGAACTGCGCTTGTCGGGTTC
This sequence comes from Rhodopila sp., assembly GCA_028291505.1. Lineage (GTDB taxonomy): Bacteria > Pseudomonadota > Alphaproteobacteria > Acetobacterales > Acetobacteraceae > Rhodopila. The sequence goes on from JAQGHW010000167.1 coordinate 5,139, forward strand.
ACTCAGTTACAGCGACCTCTGGCAGCGTGGCGACAGTGCCACGGTGACCTTTCAGGTGGCGCCGGAGCGTCCGTCGGATGCGGAGGTTTTCGCCGGTTCGTATCTTTTCCGTATTCCCGACAGCCAGATGTCGCTGCTGTTTTCCTATC